>JAVCCG010000034.1 GCA_030765605.1 Candidatus Alcyoniella australis | reverse complement strand
TCATCATCGTCGTCATCGGCCGGGTTATCTGAATCATCATCATCGATATCGTCATCACCTGCGTCGCCGTCCATATCGCCCAACCGAACATTGTCGGCATCATTGCCGCAACTCGGGCAAATGGCTACTAATATTATAGCAATAAGCCAACTTCGCCGTATGGGCGTTTTGGGAAATACACAGAAGCGCATTATTAACCGCTCTCGAATATAAATATGTCTTGCTGTTAATATACATAATTGTTTCGCATGTGTAAATACCAGCGCTATATGGCGTATTCAAGCAGAAGGCAGACAGACTACTCGCTCTCCGTCTCTTCGGGTGCGTGGGAGATGTCGGAGATGCCGATGCCGGCTTTGGCCATGAAGAACAGGCCGCTGAGGGTTTGGGGCAGGTAGTTCACCGCGTGGACCACCACGGCGATGCCCGCGGCTTTTTCCGGGGTCACGGGCACGGCGGTCATGGCGGTCACGGCCACCAGCGAAATGCCCACCGCGTAGTGGTAGGTCCCCACGTATCCCGGGCTGGCCGGAATCATGATCGCAAAAATCACCGCCACGAGCACGAACGAAGCCTGGCGGAAGTCCAGCAGCACGTCGAACGCGGCCACCGAGGCGTGGACCACGAACACCGAGAAGACCCACAGCAGCACCGAGGTCAGCAGCAGCAGAAAAACCTCGAGCGGCTTTGTCGGGTGGACAAAGCCCCCGATGAAGTGCCGCAGCAGTTCGGCGAGCTTATCGCGCAGGCGTTGGCTGAACGGCTTCAGCGGCCAGAGCAGCACGCGGATCGTCTGCTCGGTGCGGCGCTTGAGCCCCCAGAGCACGCCGATGGTGAACGCCAGCCCCGCCACGTAGCCCACGGCCATGATCAGCTTCAGGCTCTCCTGGGTCGGCGTAAACTCGAATCGGGTGCCCGCCAAAATCGGCTTGGTGAACACTTGGTCGAACCAGGGGAATTCGTAGAAAAACAGCAGCACGATCACCATGCCGAACAACGTGAACGTATCGTAGAGCCGTTCGGTAACCACCGAGCTGAAGCTCTTGGTGACCGGCAGCCCCCCGCGCTTGCCCAGGTAGTAGGCCTTGGCCAGCTCGCCCATGCGCGCGGGCAGGATGTTGTTGGTGGCGAATCCGATGCAGGTCGACTCGAACAGAATCCAGGCGCGCACGTCCTTGATCGGCTTGACCAGCAGCTTCCAGCGGTAGCCGCGCAAATACAGCAGCGGGAAGAGCAGCGCGATGTTCATCGCGACCAGCAGCCAGTCGGCCTGGGCCATCTCGTGACCGATCTCGCTTAAATCGGTGCTCCGGAGAAACAGGTAGATAAACAGTGCGCTGACGCTGATGCTCAGCCAGAACTTCCAGCTTTTTAAAAAGCGCACGGGTCGACCTTGATCAGCATTTTCCGGGCCTGTTTCTCGTCTTGCCGGATGCGTTCGATCAGCTCTTCCTTTGTGGAGAACGTCAGTTCCTCGCGCAGTCGCTCGATGAAGTGTACGCGGATTTCCCGGCCCAGGATATCGCGGTCAAAGTCGATGATCCAGGTCTCGACCCGCGGCGGGATCTCGTGGTGGTGAAACGTCGGGTTGTCACCGACGTTGGTCAGCGCGGCAAAGCGCTCGCCGCCGTACTCAACACAGGTCAGGTACACACCCTGGGCTGGGATCAACTCGCGCTGCACCGAGAGGTTGGCCGTGGGAAAACCCAGCTGCGCGCCGCCGCGCCCGTCGCCGGGCACCACCTCGCCGACCAGGCTGAACGGCCCGCCCAGCAGTTGCCGCACCAGCGCGACCTCGCCACGGATAATCGCCTTGCGGATGCGCGAGGACGACACCGGCTCGCCCTGGATCTGCAACGCCGGGACCCGCTCTACGCTGAACCCGAACTCCTCGCCGATGCGGCTCAGGTGCTCGAACGATCCGTCACGGCCGCGGCCGAACGTGAAGTCGTGCCCCACCACCAGGTGCCGAATATCGAGCACGCCTCGCAGAAAGTCGCGGCAATAGTCGAACGCCGAAGTGCTGCGCAGACTATCGTCGAAAGTCTGGATCACCAGCGCGTCCACGCCCAGGGCCTCGATCCCCTGCACGCGTTCGGAGTAGGGATAGATCAGCCGCAGGTGCTTCTCGGGGCGCAGGAACTTGACCGGATGCGGCTCAAAGGTGATTGCCACACACGGCGCATTGCGCTGTTTGGCCTCGGCCAGCGCGCGGTCAAACACTACGCGATGACCCAGGTGAACGCCGTCGAAATTGCCGATGGTCACCACGGACGAACGCAGGTCGCCGGCGTCGAGCGGATCGCGCAGCAGCCTCATCGAGCAGCCCTCGATATTGATTTATCGGGCTTTATCCGTGCTGTTTCCACGGGCCTCCCGGGATGTGAATCGTGTGGAAAATCGTGCGCGGATGATAGCCCGCGCCCCTGGGGTGGTCAAGGCAAAGGCTCGTGGGTAGACTAGCCCGCAGTGTTCCACTCAACATATTGACAGCGGATTATCGATGCAGATCGTTCCCCCTTCGTTCGAGATTTTGACTCCCCTGGCGCAGATCGCCGACTACTTGCGCCAGATCGAGGCTGCGGGCCGCACCTGCTACAAGAGCGAGGCGCGCATGGACGATGATTCCGCCGCTCCGTTCGTGCGCCGCCTGGTGCGCGCCGGTCACCAGTCGGTGATCGAGCACTGCGCGATCACCGTGCGCATCGTCTGCGACCGCTCGACCAGCCACCAGCTGGTGCGCCATCGGCTGGGCTCGTTCAGCCAGGAAAGCCAGCGCTACGTGGACTACGGCAAACGCGAGCCCGAGGCGATCGTGCCGCCGCGCATTGCAGACGATCCCGCGGCCCAAAGCGTATGGCGCCAAAGCGTGGAAGGGGCCTACAAAAGCTACCTGCAACTACGCGAGCTTGGGGTGCCCGCCGAGGACGCGCGTTCGGTGTTGCCCAACGCGCTAAAGACCGAGGTCGTGGCCACGTTCAACCTGCGCCAGTGGCGTCACGTGTTCCAGGAACGCGCCCTCAACCGCCGCGCCCAATGGGAGATCCGCGATTTGTTCATGCAAATCTTCGAGCGCTTCTGCGAGCTGCTGCCCGACGTGTTCGGCGATCTGGTCGAGGATCCTCAGCCGGAGGTCTGAGCCTATTTGTGCTGCTCCTCGCGCAGGAAGCGCACCAGGCTCTCGGACTTGAGCACGATATAGAACAGCATCGCCTGGCTGGCGATGGCCAGGCCTACGGCGCGATGCAGCACGTCGTCGGTTGAGATACGCACTACGGTGAAGGCCAGAAACGGCACGGCCAGGGGAACCAGCAGCCCGGCCAGCCTGCGGCCGGTGGACTCGACCACCTCGGGGCGGCCCAGAATGCGCTCGGGGATGATCACCTGGAACTCGACGATCACGTAGGCGCAAAACATCATGGTGATCGCGGACAGCTCGTAGAGCACCTGCCCGATCGGCTGCCCGCGCAGCAGCGTGATCCCGAGAAACAGCAGGTACAGCGCGCCGAACGCCGCGGCCTTGATCGCCAGGTATCTGCGAAAGGTCTTGACTTGCATCTCACCACCTTGCCTTGTGTTCCTCGGCCCAGCCGATCAGGTCCTTGACTTTGATTTTTTTACCCGCCTCGTCGATCACGAATCCCTCGTAGCGGCCGAACATCTGATGGGTGCGCGTGGCCAGCAGCCCCAGGTTGAGGTTTTCGCCGCGGTCGACAAACGGCTTGAGCGTCAGATCGAGCCTACCGTCGGCCTCGGTGAAGCGCCAGGGGAGCATGTAGTTGGAGTTGTCGTACTCGATGTCGACCCAGCCCAGCTTGTGCATCGTGCCGTTGATGAAAAAGCAGTTCTCCGTGGCCGCGCTCAGGTCGCCGAAGCCCGAGCCCAGGTTGAGCCCGATGGTGGTGTTCTTGGATAAAAAGCCCGAGGCGCTGGCCCAGTTCCAGAACGTCGAGTACTCCCAGACCCCGCGGCCCCAGTCGAGTGTGGCCAGGGCCTGGTCGGGCTGAAACTCGATGCGCTCGCGGCCCAATGTCAGCTCTCCGCTGGTGGGCATGCAGTTAATCTTCTGGTTGTAGTAGAAGCGCCGCTCGCCGATGGGCGTGACCATCACGATGCTCTCGAACTGCTCGGGTTGCTCGATGCTCAGCTCGGCGTGCAGCGGCTTGTTGTCCTTGAAACGTCGCCAATCGACCTTGATCTCGCGGCGGCCGACCTTGCGCAGCATCTCGATCGAGACCCCAGGCCAGCGAAAGCGGATGTCGCCGTTCTCGCTCGAGCGGGGCATGGTGCAGCCCAATCCCAAGGGCGTGACCGCCTGGGCGTGGTCTATCCGCAGGCTCTCGAAGTCGATCATGTAGGCAAAGACCAGACCGATGTAGCCGATGTTGGCCACGGTCACCGAGAAAAAGCATTGGGGAGTGGTCACGGCGTAGTAGTCCCACTCCTTGAGCCGCAGCCGGTTCAGCGGCCCCAGCCTCAGGGCCCGCACGTTCTCCGGGTTGTAGTGCAACAGCGGCCGGCGCGCGTATCCACGCTGTTTAAGCCGCCCGTCCTTGTCCAGCAACTGGTCCGAATTGGTGATCTCATGCTGCATTTCAACCTCCTAGTGCAAGACCGATCAGGATCAGCAGCAGCATGCCGCCGCATGCAATTCCGTTGAAGATCAGTCCCATTATGGCAAAGATCTTTTTACGCTCGCGTTGAAGCACACCGACCAGACCGAGCACGGCGCCGATTCCGAACAACATCACGTCGCAGCACACGCCGAACCCCACGGCGATGGTCTCGGGCGCGTCCGTGTCCATACCGCCGGGCGCGGAGGTCTCCATTACGCCTGCGATCAGTATCACGAAAGCCATCGAGATCCCGGCAAGCAGGGCGATGATAAACGAGGCGATACCCGGGCCCGAATGCCGCAGCTCGGGAATCGCAGGACCTGGAATCGGCGCGTATCCTCCAAGGCGTTGCTGGTCGTACATCGCCCCTCCCTAAAGAACGCTCAGGTAATTTCGTCCGAGATTATCAGAAAGCACGGCAATCCAGAACCATCTCCAACCGTGCGCGACGCATCCCCACAGCGATGGCGGGCTTGACTGCCTGCTGGGGCCGACCGTATTTTGCCAAGCAAGATGTCCCGAATCCACGACCGCCACCTGGGAGGGCTCTGGCGCCGAGTATGGCGCGCGGGCCTGGCGCTGACCCTCGGCACGCCGCTGATCGGCTGGGCCGCCCTGACCAACCCGCGTGCTGCGGCGGTAGTGGCCGCGGCCGTGGTGCTCCCGGCGTTGATCCTGCCGCGTCCGCGCAGCCTGCTCGCCGCGATCAACATGATCGCCGGACTCGGCCTGCTGCTGGTGGGGCTGGGCTTTTATCTCACCGCCAGCCGCATGGCCCTGGGCATTGCCCCGCGGCTGGCCGTGTTGCTGTTGTTGCTGGCGCCGGTCAACTGGGCGATGCTGCGCGCGCCCCTGCTCGGCCGACTGTTCGCGGCGGGCTACACGGCCCTGGCCCTGCTGCCCGCGCTGCTAATCGGCCGCCTTGGTCTTACTCTCGACCTATTGCTGGTCGCCGTGCTGTTCGTCGGGGTATTCCTGGCCCTGGGCGCGGCCTGGAAACCCGGACGCGCCGCGGCCTGGGCCGTGGGCTGGCTGCTGATCGGCCAGTACGCGATCCTCGGTTCGTTCTACATTGCCACCTGGCCCGCGCCCGAGGATTCGCTGCGTCCGGCCGTGCGAATGTTGATCGGCTACCAGGGCGGCGATTTGCCCGGGCATCTGCGTTTTGCCGTGCCCGGCTGCGACGAGCACACGCTATGGATCGGCGCACGCTCCGAGCTGGGCTCCAGCACGCTGCTGGCCCTGGACCCGGAGAGCCCCGGTGTGCTGCGGCGGATCGCGGTCAACGGCACGTTGTCGGACAACCTGCTGGCAATCTGCGAGTCGCTGGATGAACAACGGCCGCGACTGCTGGCTGGCGACCTGCGCGACTGTGCGCTGCTCGAGCTCGATGTTCACAATGGAAACTTGTTGCGCAAGACGCCGCTGAACGGCGTGCGCACCGGACTGCTGCGACGCGATCCGCACAACGGCAAGCTGTTCATGGCCCAAGATCTGAGCTCGGCCGTGCTGGCCCTGGACCCTGACGGCGCGCTACTGGCACAAGTCGAGCTGGGCCAGCAGACCCTGGACATCGCCCTGGACGCCGAGCGCAACACGGTCTGGCAGACCGGCGAGGAGGGTAAGCTGACCAGCTTTGGCACCGAGGCGCCGTTCAACGTCGGGCAATGTTGGGACCTCGAGGGCCTGACGCGCGAAGGCTTTTACGGCGACGCCACGCCCTGCTCCGAGCGCACTGGCCTACAGCGACTCGATCGTTACCAACTGCTGGTCGCGGACGGCTCGCTATTCGTCTCGCGGATGTTCACCGGTACCCTGACCGAGATTGACTTGTCGCAAGACGTTCCGCGCGCCGTGGCGCGGGTCGATCTCGAGCGCGGTCTGCGCCATCTGGCGTATTCAGCCGGGCCCGAGAAACGGCTGATCGCGGCGAACTTCCTCAGCGGCCGCATCGTGGTGCTCGACCGCAAGCTGCTGCCCGTGGCCTCCTATCGCCTGGGGCCGCGCGCGCGCTGGGTCTCGACCGACGAACGCGGCAACGCCTACGTCACCAGCGGCGCAGGGGTCTTTCGCATCAAGCTCTCCAATACTGTGAATCCCGAATTTCAGCCTACGGATTAGGCTCGCACAGTCCGCCCAACGTAAGGCCACGATCCGCCCCGTAAGCGAGGGAGAGAGAGCGGCGCGGCCTGTGGAATTACGACCAGCGTGCTGCGCGAGTTTTTGCGGCGGCTCAAAGCCGCCTCAAAGGTGCCCGGCTCAAAGCCGGGCGCGGAGCAGTCGCTGCCGGTTGTCCTCGATCCAGCGCCGGACCTCGGCGTTGCGCGTGCGCTCTTCGCCGCGGCGCAGCAGCAGATAGCCGTCCTCAAAGCGCACCACGCCGTAGTAGCGCGGATCGAGCATCAGCAGCGTGCGCTGGACCAGCTCGGCGCGGCTGAGGTAGATCGCCGGCGCATAGAGGTCGATCAACGCCCAGTTCTGAAACGCCAACTCGTCCTGGCCGGAGAACAGCAGTTGGCGTTTGCCGTGACGCCAGGCGCGAAAGTAGAACGTGTCGGACATCAGCGCTGGGTCGTCCTCGGGCACCTGGGCGAGAAACTCCCAACCCAGCCGCGCCCGCGGCGTCTGGGCATAAGCCTCACGGTTGAACTGCGGGGTCAGCGGCGCGGGACCGAAGATCGCGGGCGTGAACATCACGTGTACGGCCAGCGCCAGAACTATTATTGATCCGGCGAGCAGCGGCGCGGCCCTGGGGCCCAAGCGTGCGGCCATCCGCTTGTGCAGCCGGATCGCGCCGACCACCGCCGCTGCGGAGAAGAACGGCAGCAGCACGCGGTAGTGGGTGATCCACAGCGAGACCACGGAGTCCGGATCGAAACACAATTCGCGGCGCGGTCGATCGGCCAGCGCGCCGCTGGTGGTCAGCAGCACCATCGCCAACGAGACCAGAGTCGGCACCAGCAGGCCCGGCGCGATCAGCGGCAGAAACAACAGCCCGAGCAGCAGCGGCAGATGACGCAGATTGTCAGCGCTGAATACGTCGAACAGTGGATCGAACGTTGCTCCCGTTCCCAAATGCAGATCGCCCCAGGCCATGCCGGCGTTGGGCGAGAGCAGCAGCGCAGAGAACGCCAGGGTGGCGGCCAGGGCCACGCCGCCGACCAGCATCGCGCGCCTGCCAAACGGCCGCGAACGTTCGCGCCAGCGCATCCACACGCCCCACAGCAACAGCGCGGGGATGAAGTCGATGCGGCACATGGCCAGCAGCACCGCGGCCACGGTGAACGCGCGCATTCGTCCCGAGTAGCGGTAGAGCAACATCGCGGGCACCAGAGCCATGCCCTCGGCTCCGGGCACCACTCCGGCCAAGCACAGCAGCGCAGTATAGGGGTTGAGCAGCACCAGCAGCTCGCAGGCCAGTCCGACCAAGCCCGAGCCGCTGAGCCTGCGCCCCAGGGCAAAACAGAACAGCCCGCCCAGAGCGGTCCACAGCGGACCGTGGGCCAGCAGCGGCAGCGGATGATTGAAAATCGCCAGCGGTACGATCCAGAGGAAGGTCAGCGGCTGGATCATCCAGACCACGCCGCGCCACCAGTAGCCCGAAATGCCCGAGACGTCGAGCATATCGCCCATCATCCAGGCCAGGCTCGCCGCGTCGAGCAACGCCGGATCGAAGGTCGTCCACTTGGCCGCCAGCAGCGCGAAATAGACAATCGCGTGCGCCGCTGCGATCAGACAGGCGACGATTAGACAGCGGTCCGGGAAGCGCACAGGTCGTGCCGTTGGTGCGCGGTGCGTCATGCACGAAGAATATGCGGGCCCCGCAATCAAGGTCAACCATCCTGATATTTCGTGCGCTCGATATGTATAATGCCCCTCTGATGAACAACTCGATGCGCACCCCCTGCCCCGAATGCGGCCGAGTGCTCGACGGCGAACGGTTCGAGCGCGACGGCGCGCTGTACGTCCGCCGCCAGTGCCCGGAGCACGGCGAGCAAATCGTACGCCTGAGCTCGGACGCAGATCTATACCGTCGCAGCGAGGCGGCCTCGGTGAGTGAGCGACTGCCCGCGGGCGACCTGCGGCCGTTCTGGGGCACTGCCTCGCGCTTCATCACCACCTTGGCCCTGGACGTAACCAACCGTTGCAACCTGAACTGCCCGATCTGTTTCGCCGACGCCAACGCCGAGGTGATCGAGCCGACGTTGGAGGAACTGGAACGGATCGTACCCCAGGCGCCGGCCAAGGGCTTTCGGCCCAACCTGGCGCTGGTCGGCGGCGAGTCGACGGTCAGGCCCGACCTGCCGCAGATCGTCGAGCTGGTGCGCGCCAAGGGCTACGAGCCGCGGCTGAACTCCAACGGCTTGGCGCTGAGCGACGAGGGGTTGCTGCGCGAGCTGCGGCGCGCAGGGCTGCGCTGGGTGATCCTGCAGATCGACGGGCTCGACCCCGAGATCTCGATCAAGTTCCGCGGACGCGACCTGACCGCGCACAAGGACCGCGTGCTCGAACTGCTCGAACGCCACGGCTTCCTGGTGCACTTCGCGATGATGGTGGTCAAGGGGACCAACGACGATCAGGTCGGCGCGATCCTGCGCCGGGCAATGGACCTGCCGCACGTGCGCCGCGTCAGCTTCTATCCGCAGTCCGTGGTGGGACGGCTCGACGAGCACAGCGAGCGCACCGACGCCGCGGACGTGCTGCGCGCCATCGAGCGCACCACCGACGGCCAGGTCACGCCCGAGGACGTGCTGCGCTTCAAGGAGATGACACGGCGCGCCTTTGCACTCACGCACCACCCGCTGCTGCGACCGCGTCCGTGCATCTTCCCGTTCATCTTGCAAAACCAAGGCGGCCGACTGCTGCCGATCTCTCGGTTGTTCCAGGCGCGCTACGGCCTGAGCCATCCGGGGCAATGGCTGCGGTTGCTGGCGCAGTTGCCGGGGTTGGCGCGTTACGACGGCGGCGACTTCTCATCGGACCTGCTGATCTGCAACATCGAGAAGTTTTACGACAACGACGCTTTCGACCTTGATGCCGGGCTGAACTGCCACCACGTCTACCTCGAGGGACGCGGCGCGTTCCCGTTTTGCTACTACAACAGCTTCGTGCGGCCCGGCGGAAGCTGGCCCATGGGCTGTTAGCGCCCCGCCCTTGCCGTCGCTGTAAACAACAGATAGAAGATATCCGTGTCCAACCTCCGGCAGACCCAGTTCGAAACTCAACAGGATGAGGCGCAACATCTGCGCAGCAGCCTGTTCTACGCGGTGGCCGTGCTGCTGCTGGCCTTTGCGCTGCTGGCCGGCAGGCTGTGGCACCTGCAGGTGATGCGCGGCGAGGAACTGGCGCAGATGGCCGAGCAGAACCGCATGCGCACCCTGCAACTCGCGCCGACCAGGGGCAAGGTCCTGGACCGCGAGGGGCGGATTATCGTCGACAACGGGCTGAGCTTCGACGTCTACTTCCTGCCCAAGCGACTTGCCTCCGAAGAGCGAGAGAGCTTTCTACGCCGCGCTTGCGCCACCTTTGGGCTCAACCCGCAGCGGGCGCTGGCCCAGCTCGAGCGTTCGGGCTCGGCCCCGATCCGCATCGCCGCCGACGTCGACCGCGAGGTGGTCGGCCAGGTCATGCACGGACAGATGCTCAGCGAGGAGCCCTACGCGCTGGACATCAAGCAGGAGACCAAGCGCGTCTACCCCGAGGGCGGGCTGATGTCCCAGGCCCTGGGCTACTGCCGCCGCGTGACCACGCCGGGCTACGACGACCTGAGCCATTCAGAATACGAGGGGCGTTCGGGCCTGGAGCTGATCTACAACGAATATTTGTGCGGCGAAGACGGCTTCGAGCAGGTCGAAGAGAACGCCCTGGGGCGGCGGATCAGAACGCTGCGGCGCAAGGACCCGACGCCGGGTCACGATCTGCAGCTGTACGTGGACCTCGATTTGCAAAGGGTGATGGCCGAGGCAATGGGCAACCGCCCGGGCGCGGCCGTGGCCCTCGATCCGCGCAACGGCGCGGTGCTGGCGATGCACTCCGGCCCGACCTACGACGCCTCGGTCTTCTCGCGCTTCCTCGACCCCGAGGACTGGCAAAGCCTGATGAGCGATCCGCACCGGCCGCTGATGAACCGCAACATCCACGGCTGTTACCCGCCGGGCTCGACGTTCAAGCCGGTGATCGGCACGGCGGCCCTGGCCGAAAAGATCATCACGCCCAGCACTCAGGTGCACTGCCCCGGCGGCTGGAAACTGGGCAACCGCTTCTTCCGCTGCTGGCTGCGCACCGGGCACGGCGCGGTCAACTTCCACAACGCAATGGTGCAAAGCTGCGACACCTACTTCTACCGCGTGGGGCACAGCGTGGGGATCGACACCATCTCGCGCTACGCCCGGATGTTCGGCTACGGCCGGCTCAGCGGAATCGACCTGCCCTCGGAGGTCACGGGCACGGTGCCCGACCGCGACTGGAAGGCCAAGCACTTCCCGGACAACCCGCGTTGGTACCCCGGCGATACGCTGAACACATCGATCGGCCAAGGCTATCTGCTGGCATCGCCGTTGCAACTCGCCGTGGCCTTCGCGGCGATCGCCAACAACGGCGCCATCTACAAGCCGCAGTTGGCCTGGCGCATGCTAGACCTGCACGGCAACGTGATGCGCAACTTCAGCAGTGAACAGGTCGGGCAACTCGATGTTTCGCCGCAGGTGCTCGAACGCGTACACAACTCCCTGGTCGGGGTAGTCAACGACGCGCACGGCACCGGACGTATAGCGCGAATGCGCAACATCACGGTCGCGGGCAAGACCGGAACGGCCCAGGCCTCGGCCAAGCGTCTGACCATGCCCGACGGCAGCACAATCGTCGAGCGCGGCGACCACGCCTGGTTCGCCTGTTACGCGCCGGCCGAGGACCCACAGATTGTGGTGGTGGTGCTGATCGAGCGCGCGGGTCACGGCGGCTCGTTGGCCGCTCCGGTGGCCAAGAAAGTGCTCGAAGCCTACTTCGACAAGCAGGAGCCCCGGCATGAGCCGTAGGCGCTTCAGCCACGCGGACAGCCGCTTCACCGGCCGCATCGACCGGCGGATGCTGATTAACTTCGATTGGCCGATGATGATCATGGTCTCGCTGCTGTTGGTTGCCGGGATTTTCAACCTGATGTCCGTGGACGAGAGCGATGGCGACCTGCTGGTCGAACGCCAACTGATGGCGCTGGCCATCGGCGGAATCCTGCTGGTCGTGGCCTTCTCGCTGAACTATCGCTACTTCGAGGTCGCCACGCCGGGAATCTACGTGGGGATGATCGGGCTGCTGATCCTGGTGTTGGCTTTCGGCGAGACGCGCAAGGGAGCCACGCGCTGGATCGGCTACGGCTCGATGACGTTGCAGCCCTCGGAGCTGATGAAGATCGCCGTGCCCTTGATGCTCGCGCGGTGGTTTACCCAAAATAAAAGATACCGGCCCTACACCTTCAAGGAGCTGTTGGCGCCGATGGCGATCATCGCCTTGCCGATGCTGTTGATCATGGCCCAGCCCGACTTGGGCACGGCGATCATCATCGGACTGGTGGGCACGACCGTGCTGCTTTACGCGCGGGTGCACTGGAAGACGCTGCTCGGCCTGGGGATCTCGGCCCTGCTGGTGCTGCCCGCGATCTGGTTGTGGGTGCTCAAGGACTACCAAAAATTGCGAATCACCACCCTGATCAACCCGCAGTCCGATCCCCAGGGCGCGGGGTACCATATCCAGCAGTCGCTGATCGCTATCGGCTCCGGACGCTGGCTGGGCAAGGGCTATATGCACGGCACGCAGAGCAGGCTGCGCTTCCTGCCCGAGCACCATACCGACTTTGTGTTCTCGGTGATCGCCGAGGAATGGGGATTCGCCGGCAGCATTTTCGTGCTGCTGCTGTTCTTCCTGCTGATCGCCTGGGGTCTGGTCGTGGTCTGGCGCAGCAAGGACAGCTACGGCCGAATCCTGGCCGTGGGGCTGACCGCGGGGCTGTTCTGGCACGTGTTCATCAACATCGGCATGACCCTGGGCGTGCTGCCGGTGGTCGGCGTGACCCTGCCGTTTTTCAGCTTCGGCCGCACCAACCTGATCGTGATGATGATCGCCGTGGGGCTGCTGATGAACATCTCCACCCGGCGCTACATCTTTTAATTGCTCGCGTAGAACGCTGGTCGTAATGCAACGACCCTCCCCGCGCCCGGCTTTGAGCCGGGGGCAAGGCTCGCGAACATCTATGGTCGTAATACATTGATCCACCCCGCGTCGGAAGATTCGTGAGGTGGAGTAAAGATCGTAAAAACGATCTTTGTGTGTAGGCTCGCCGAGGCGGCTTTGAGCCGGCCCTGCTCGCGTTTACTCAAATATTGTCATCATTTACCCCAGTCCCGGATCAGCGGTCGCGCACGCAGCGCACCTCGGCCTGGGCGTTGTTATACAGGCAGGCCACGCGGCCGTAATTGAAATCAACGTACCAAGCGCACTGGTCGTCGGCGCGGCCCTCGGAGGGGTGGAACGTGGCCGAGATGTAGTTATGGTTCGGCGCGTACTCGCGGTTGGTCAACAGCGCGTCGTAGCGCGGGCCCTCATCGTCGGTGCAGCCCTTGCAATTATCATCGTAGCAGGCGTTGAGCAGGCACTCGGGAGTAACGTCGCAACGTCCGCCGCGCTCGGTCTGCGGGCAGCCGCGCACCAGCGAACGCAGCTCGTCGATTTGGGGCAGTCGCCAATCTTTGTGCTCTGCCAGGGTCAGCTCCTGGCAGTAGATCAACGCGTCGTCGTAGTCCCAGGCGAACTTGGAGGGCGTGTTCTGCCAAGTCAGTTTGCTCACCGGATCGCTGGCCGTGCCATCGCCGTTGTCGATCAGCGGCGCGTACTGCGGCCGCACGCAACGCGTGTTGGCCGGCAGCGTCCCCTGCTCGTCGACCAGCGAGGCGTTGGAGAAGTCCAGCCCCCAGGCGCGCTCGCTCCCCTGCTCGATGGAGGACGACCAATACATCCCGCAGTCCTGGCCCACAAACAGCTCGTTCCAGTAACAGCCCGAGGGGCCCTCGTATTGGCGGCAGCCGTAGCAATCGGCGTTAAAGCACGCATCGCGATCCAGGCAGTCCGCGTCCACACCGCAGGTTCCGCTCTCGCCGGTGGTCTCGCAGCCGTCGACCAGCGTGCGCAGCTGGGTGATGTCCGGCAGACGCCAGTCGCTGTATCCGGCGTACCCCACACTGTTGAGCGTGCCGCAATATTCGTTGGCCACCCACCATGCCTGCTGTTCGCTGGAGCCGGAGGTCTGCCACATCAAGCCTTGATCCAGGTCCGAGACCGTGCCGTCGCTGTTGTCGATCAGCCTCGGTCCGCGCTCGACCGGCTCCTGATCGTCTTCGTCCTCATCCTCTTCAACGCCCGTGGGGCAGGCGGCGCCGATGAAAAAGATCAGGCCAAGCACCAGGGCCAGTGCGAAAATCGCCTTGGTTAAGCTGTTACGCATCGTGTGATTCCTTCCGGCCGGCGCAGCCGCGCTACGCCGCTTTTGCTACCGGCCGGATGTTTTCACATCGTTAAAAGTGAGTCAACGACACACCGAGTTAGAATCTACCGGGATCATTGATGATGATTCGTCAGCAGGCCGGCTTGGATCTGCTGGAAAATTTCGAGCGCAGTAAGCTCGCGGTTCAACGAGCTTTGCCGCGACGATCAATTTATTGCGAGCTTATTGTGAGCCGCAGTATGAGCCCCTTGAATATTCCAGGCTAAATTTCAGAGGGCGTTTTCTCGGAGGTCTTGATCGCCTTTGGGTTGGCCGCGCTGCGCACGACCTCGCGCAGCTCGTTGGCCATCACCGGCTTGACGAGGAAGACGAAGATTCCCTCGCACAGCGCCTGGTAAACGTTGCTCGCCATCGGCTTGCCCGTGACCATGATCACTTCGACGTCGCTGTGGTTGTCCTTAATCGCGGCCAGCAGATCCAGCCCGCTCTGGCGTTCGTCGATGTGGATGTCGAGCAAGGCCACGTCGAACTTGTACTGGTTGAGCAGGGCAAACGCCCCCTTGACATCCCCAGCGTCGTAGACCTCGTGGCCATCGCGCCTCAGCAGTTCGCTGAACGCCATTCGGATGTTTTGCTCGTCGTCTACAACAAGTACGCGTGCCATGATTTATCCCCACCCCAGCTTGAAGAACTTATTCCGTTGCGTTGTCCTGCGCTTTTAACGCTGCAGGCAACCAGATTTGGAACCGCGTGTACTGACCAGGCAAGCTTTCTACGGTCAGCTCTCCCTGATGTTGTTTAATAATATTGTAGCTTATCGACAGCCCCAGCCCCGAGCCCTGCCCGTGGGGCTTGGTGCTGAAGAACGGGTCGAAAATTCGATGGATGATATCGCGCTCAATGCCCGCGCCGTGATCCTCGATCTCGATCACCACGCCGGGTTGTTCCTTGCGCAGCTCGCTCTTGGCGTTGATTAAAAGCAGTTTGTCTTTATCCGGCTCAACGTGTTTCTCGTTGAGCGCGTCGCGGGCGTTGGTCAGTAGGTTGACCAGCACCTGCTGGATCTTCTGGCCGTTGCCGCACACCGGCGGCAGCTCGTCGTTGACGTCGATGAAGACCTCGATCAGGTCCTTGCACAGCATGGTGTGCACCAGCGACAACGAGGTGACGATCAGCTCGCTGATCTGCAATCCGCACGAGTCTTTGGACTCGGGCTGGGTAAAGGCCAATAGGTTGCGCACGATGTCGGCCACGCGTTTGGTCTCGGCCACGATGCGCGTGGCGTAGTCGCGGCTGCTCTCGCTGTTTTCCTGCTCCTCGCTGATCAGTTCGGCGAAGTTGAGGATCGCGGCCAGCGGATTGTTGATCTCGTGGGCCACGCCGCTGGCCAGGGTACCGATCGCTTCTAATTTTTGCGCTTGTTGTAGCTGGGCCGCGAGCTGCGACTGCGGCACCAGCGAACTATGCCTATTGCTGATGTCGTTGACCAGCGGATTACGGCTGCGGTCGCGGCCGTTGGATTCGAGGATCTGCGTTTTCTCGGCCAACCTGGTATGGACGGCGACCAGCTCGCGAATCAGCAGTTGGATTTCTTCGCCGGGAATCTGCACGACCTGCTCCGGCGCGATTTCCAAGATCTGATTAACCCGCTTACGCAGGTCGGCGCTTGACTGCTTCATCTCCATCCATCCGCTTTAAAAAACCCGAATTATCGCTGACCAGCAATTATCAATAACACGGTGTCATGCATCGGTCATGTATATATCATTACCGTTCCTCCGTCGCCAGACCCCCGGGATTGATAGTTGATCGCGCGTCCCTGCAAAAGGCGGACGTTTCGCGACTCAGAGGGGTTTATCCGCGAACCGGTGGTAGCTCGCCAGCCAGTATGGGAGCAGGTAGTCCACGCCGGGGTTGACCGCCTTCGGGTTGTCAACGCCGCATTCCTCGATTTGGAACGGATTGCGCTGAAACAGAAAATCGGTGGCGCATTGTCGGCCCACAGGGAACGCCTCGAGCGCCTGAACATCGACGTTGCCCATGATATCGGCCAGCATCGGAACGGCCTGCATCAGGTCGTGGAGAAAGACCGACATCGGGTCGAGGACGTAGGTCGACGGATCGCGGGCCGCCAGGTGATAGCTGTGGTTCGGCGCCTCGGGAAAGTCGGTCAGATCCTCCAGCAGTTGTTCCAGATACGGGTCGTCCCCGTCCTCGGGCCGGTAGAATCCCTGGCTCATGAACACGCCGTTGAACCACGGATTGTGCGACAGCCGCGTATAGGTGTGCGCCTGGCTCTCGAACAGATCGAGCAGAAACGCGTAGTCCTCGGGGCTGAAGTAGACCTTGCCCAGTCGCAGCAGGTTGTACCAATACTCGTGCGAGAGGCAGTTGCCGAAATACTGAGTATAGCGGTTCATGAACGAGAGGCTCGAGAGCCGTAGCGTGGTCCGGCGGTCGTCGCGCAACCAATATTGCAGCTCGGCCTTGATCCGCCGATCGCCGGTGATGTGGTAGCCGATGGTCAGCCAGGCCAGGCGGAAGTTGGCCATCACGTTGGGCGCCGAGTCGGTGGGCTCGCCGATCTGGTTGAGGATCATCCAGTCCTGGTCCATCAGCACGGTCAGCACGTGGGTCACGTCCTCACGGATCGTCTCGCGCATCTGCTCGTCGTCCACCAGGTCGTAGGCCAGGGACATGCCGAAGAACCAGCCGTTGTACATGTCGCGGCTGGTCTCGCCCCACCACCAGTTGCCCGCGAACTCGCCGCTCTCGATCCGGTGGCAGCGCTCCTGGGAATCGCACCAGGAGTCGCTGGGATAGATCAGCGGATCCTGCTCGGCCCAATAACGGGCGATGAACCCCGGCGTGTCCGTAACGTGTAGGTTGCCCGAGAGCATCTGCACCGTGCGCAGCGCGTTGGCCTTGGCCTGGGGCTCGCCGGTGACGTGAAAGCGCATCGACTGGCTGCCCAGGTACAGGCCGGTCCATTCGCAGCTGTCGTTCCAATCGAAGTAGCGGCTGAGCGTTGTCCGCGCATCGTCGCTGAACAGCGCGCCCACCGTGCCGCCGTGGTAAGGCTGATGATGCTCCTCGTGCCACAGATCGTACTGCTCGGCCTTGACCCGCAATGGTCCCGCGGCGGGCGTCTGATTGTAATCCGCGGGCTCGACGTTGCTCTGGGGCCAATGGGCGAGGTAGTCGTCGGGCAGCGGCTCGTCGTCGTCGTCGATCAGACTGTCGTCGTCGCCCAAATCATCGTCGCCTGCGTCGTCGTCAGCGTCGTCGTCCGCCTGGTCCGCGTCAGAATCGTCGTCGCCCGATGTGCAGCCGAGAATAGGTAGCATCGCCAGCCCCAGCGCCAGCCCGATGAGCAGTATCGTTCTCACGGTTTCCTCCGATCGTCCGTCCGCACCATGTGATGCAGACGCTCGGGAAGTTGATCATCGCCGATCTGCACGATTACGTCGGCGTGCCCCTGTTGCAAATCGCCCATGGCATCCAGGCAGTGCAGCGCGGTGAGCAGCAGGAACGGCTGCACAAAGCGCTCCACTTGTTCGGGAGTCATGCCCTGCCCCCGATCGCTGATCAGCCGCCGTTCCTGAGCCTGCCGCCACTGCACGACCTTGTCCAGAGACGGCACCTTGAGCAGGATCAGCATTTGCAGCAACTCGAACAGCGGGCGGTACTGCTCCAGCCCGAGGTTGATCTCCCAGCCGTACTCCCCGGCCGGATCGTACTCTGCCTCGTATTTTAGCACCTGGGGATGCCGGGCCTTGAGCGCCTCGAAGCGCTCGCGCTCCAGCGGCCTGGCGCCCACGAACCAACCCTCGAACAACACCACGTCGGGCCGTCCGCGCACAACGGGCCACTGCCCCATGGGCAACGGCTCGCCGCGTCCGTTGCGCAACGACTTGTCAAAGCGCGGCAGCCGCGTCACGGTCTGATCATCGGCGTTGCTCAGGCTTTGCAGAACGTTGATTCCCAACTCCAGATCGTGGGTTCCGGGATTGCCGCGATGGATCGCGTAGTACGGATTATCCGGCTGTTGCCGTTGCAGCTTCTCGCGCTCTTCCCACGGCAAATACAGATCATCCAGAGACAGGCTGACCGCGCGCAGTCCGCGGTGCTCGAGAATGAACTCCAGAGCCCGCGCCCAGGTCGACTTGCCCGAGCCCTGTGATCCGCAGATCCCGACAAGCAGCGGCTTGCAAGCCTCGCAACGCCTGGCGATGATCTGCGCCAGAGGCAGATAGCAGCGCCCATACGCCTCGCCCACCGGCCGCTTGATGCCCAGTTCCTCGCGCCAGAAGCGCTCGAAGCGTTCCGAGCCCGGATGATCCATGCGGACCTATGTAACACCGCGTAAGCACTGTTACAAGCAGCGCCGGATTGTTAGTCGGCACACTCAAAATGCTGAGGCGTCACAGCAGATTTGTGATATTCGGCGCTGACGACTGAAGCACTATTCAGCAGCTTCCCCTTTAATATCAGTCGATTTCACCGCGCAGCGATTTCGGCACCTTGCTTGCATTTCGAATATGACTAGAAACATAACCGGGGAACCCCGGACCGAGGAGAATTGTCATAGAACAAAGGAGAGGCGATGACAATTCCACGCTGCGAAAACTGCCGGCATCCGGTGATTGGCGATTGTTGCGAGCAATGCGGCACAAGGCTCGAGCGCCGGCGCCCGCAAATGCGACTACCGCTGGACGATCGTTTTCCGCTGCGCAAACCGCGCAACGAGAAAGACGAACGCAAGCCCAGCAACGAGCCGAACGAAATCGTGATCGAGATGTCATGAACAACGCGGCGATTTTCTGTCGAGAACATAGCGCCCCCACGGAGGTCGGTACTCAGTACAGCCCTGGATGCCGGCTTCCTTTGGTGCCATTGAGCACCTCCTGAGCCCCCCACGGGACGGCGCCCACCAGGGCGCCGTCCCAACCCTTCTTAGCCGATCACTCTTGCTTTCATTTTTATTGTCGGTTAATACCACCGGACGATGGAAAGCACTTTAATCGCGGGCATCTTAATTTCAGCAACAGCAGCCACTTTCCTCAACGTTGGAAAGGGTGTGCAAAAAATGAAGGTCGAGGTCCTCAAGCAGGGCTTCAAGGCCTTTAGAAAAGAACACCGGCGGGACCTCGCCGGTTGGGCCTCCGGCTTCCTACTGACCTTCGCCGCATCGCCGCTGCTGTCCTACGCGATGAAGCTCACCGACAAGGCGGGCATCGTCTCGGCCACCTGCGGAGTCGGAATCGTCGGCCTGGTGATTTTCGCCTCGGTGGTGCTCAAGGAGCGCTTCGGCAAACGCGAGGCCATCGGCTGCCTGATGGTGTTGGCCGGCACGATGCTGATGGGCTATTTCAACAAGCCGATCGAGATCTTTCAGGGCTATCCGATCGCCAAGCTGTTCATCGTCATCGGCATTATCGGCAGCTTCACGCTGCTGCTGTGCGTGGCCGCCTGGAAAACCAACAAGCTGATCAGCCTGACCTTCGGCGCAACCGCCGGCCTGTTCATCGGCTTCTCGCTGATGCTCGCCGACTTGGCGCTGATCCAGTCGGGCAACGATTTCCTCGGACAGCTTAAAAATCCATTCCCGTACATCGCGCTGACCACCGGCACGGTGGCGCTGGTGCTGACCCAGCTCGCGTTCTTCCGCGGACGGGCGATGGTGATCGTACCCACAATCAATTCGATCATGATCGCCAGCCCACCGATTCTGGAGCTGATCGTGCTCGGTACTGTGATGAGCATTATGCAGGTTGTGGGCCTGCTTGTTATTCTCGGCGGAGTGTTGGTCCTCACGACCAAAACCGAGGGTATCCGCGCGACTTAATTTTGGAGAAAAAATGAAACCGCACACGGTTAAAGCGTTGCTGCTCATGGCGCTTTTGGCGTCATTGGTTTTTCTCGCTCTGAGCGTCTCGGGCTGCCAGGGCGATGACGACGACGACATCGACGACGACGCAGCCGATGATGACGTCGACGATGATGACGTCGACGATGATGACGACAACATCGACGACGACGATGATGACGACGACGACGAACAAAACGATGGCTGCATCCAGGGCGAGTTCGACCCGTACTGGGGAGTGATGCACTGCCACACCGGCTATTCCGACGGCGAGCAGACCCCTGCCGACGCCTTTGCCTACGCCCGCGACACGGCGCAGCTGGACATCCTGTTGGTCACCGACCACCTCGAGCAGCTCTACTTCCCGCTGCCGGTCAACCGCTATCCCAAATGCATGGAGCAGGCTGACGAGGCGTACGATCCCGACGTATTTCTGTCGGACTGCGGCTTCGAGTACGGCTCGGGATTCCGGCTGCCGCTGTTTCAATCGACCGGGCACAACAACGTGTTCAACTCCGCGGAGCTGTTCCCGATGATCCAGCTGGACTTCCACGACTTCTACGACGACTTGGTCGCCTGCGAAGAGTGCGTCGGCCAGTTCAATCATCCCGGCAGCGACCCCTACCAGACCTGGGAAGATTTCGATTATTTCCCCGAGGTCGATCAGAACATGAACCTGTTTGAGTTCAACGGCGGCGGGGACGTTTGGGAGTTGTACTTCTTGGCCCTGGACAACGGCTGGCACGTCTCGCCGACCTACAACCAGGACAACCACGGCGCCGACTGGGGCACCAAGAACGACCGCCGCAGCGGGCTGTACCTCGACGGGCTGACGCGCGGGGCGCTGTACGAGGCGATGGACCAGCGCCGCAGCTTCATGAGCTACGACCTCAACGCCTCGCTGCGGATGATGGCCCAGGACACCTGCTGGATGGGCTCGATCCTCAAGGGACACAGCGAGCTGCTGCTCGATCTGGAGGCGATCGACGACGACGAGACCGACGGCTTCGACCGGATCGAGATCTACGGCCCGCAGTTGGAGCTGCTCGAGACCATCGACTGTCTGGACGAAACGTTCTGCACCGCGCAGCTCGATTTCGCGGTCAGCGAAGCGACCTTCTTTGTGGCCAAGGCGATCCAGACCGACGGCGATTGGCTCGTTGCCGCACCGATCTGGGTCGAGCCCTAAGAACGCGGCTTAGCGCCGCAGCAAAACTCGCGTAGCAGCTATGAGCTGCTACGATCAGGCGAGGCTGCGTTTGAGTCCCCAGCGTTTGCGCTTTTTCCACAGGGTCTTGGGCGTTATCCCGAGGAACTTGGCCAGGGCCTTTTCAGTGTGATCATCCTGGTAGGACTCGATGAAGCACTTGGTGTACTCCTCGATCGAGAGCTTCTTGTCCAAGGCCTCGCGGCGAAAACGATTGCGTCGTTCGGCCCCGCGTTTCTCCAGAAACAACGGCAGATTCTCGGGCGTGATGTGCGTGCCCTCGTCGAGCATCACCACGGTCTGCTCAATGGCGTTCTCCAGCTCGCGCACGTTGCCCGGCCAATCGTAGTTGCGCAGCATGCCAAGCGCCTCGCGGGTGATCCCGGCGATCGGCTTGTTGAGCTTCTCGCTGAACTTGTTGACGAAGTACACGGCCATCGGCGAGATGTCGTCATCGCGTTCGCGCAGCGGCGGGATGCTGAGCATGACCACGTTCAGGCGGTAGTACAGGTCCTGGCGGAACTTGCCCTCCTCGACCATCTGATCCAGGTTGCGGTTGGTGGCGGCAATCATCCGGATGTCGAGCTTAATCGGCAGGCGCTCGCCCACACGATGGATCACCTCCTCCTGGATCACGCGCAGCAGCTTGACCTGCAGGTCCAGCGGCAGCTCGCCGATCTCGTCCATAAAGACCGTTCCGCCGTTGCCGCGCTCGAACAGGCCGGTCTCCGAACGCACGGCACCGGTGAACGCGCCCTTGACGTGGCCGAACAGCTCGGCCTCGAGCAGGTTGGGCGGAATCGCGCCGCAGTCCACGACCACGAACGGATTATCCTTGCGCGGGCTGAGCTTGTGGACCAGTTGGGCCATCAGCTCCTTGCCCGTGCCGCTCTCGCCCTGCACCAGGACCGTGGATTTATAGGGAGCAACCTTGTGCACCAGCTTGATCAGATTGCTCATGGGTTTGCTTTTTGCAATTATCTCGGGAGGTTCTATTTGCGTTCCCATCATATTACAATTTTCCCTGTTGTAGGTGCTGTAATTACTTTTTTTCTACTGCTATTTGCGTGGCGTGTCAAGTAAAAAGTACTGCAACCTGCTGTAAACGCACTTTTATTTATGATACCTGCACTGTTTGTCAACTTCCGTACCGACCGTTATTGTAATGGCCGGGGTTGAATCTTGATAGAATATCAATTATTAACTAATGATCTGGATAAGATACGACCGTTTCCGATCACAATCATCCGAAATACGCTATGGCTATTAACAGTAAAACGAATAAAACCAAGGCTATTCCATTCGCGGTCAAGGACTGCGCCCTGTTGGCCATTGCCACGGGCAAGCGCGCACAGAACCTGCGCGAGCTGCGCGAGCACCTGCTGACGATCCACCCGGAGAGCATCTACTACCACTTCTGGGGCGGGCTGCTCAGGCCGCGTTTTGACGAACGGGAATACCAGAACGATTTCGCTCTCTGGGCGCGGCGCGGACTGCGCGATCTGACGCTCGCCGAACGGCTGGCGATCATCGATCCCAGCGATTTCCCTGACCTTGAGTCCCTGCGACAGGAGCTGATCGAGGTAATCGAGGAGCGCCTGGACCAGGTCGAGCACGTGCCGTGGTGCAAGCGCGACCAGCAGTTCCATTTCATCCGCTCGCAGGTCGTGGTCTTTGACACCGGCATCCGCCTACAGAGGCCCGAACAGCTGCGGGGCGCCATCGGCAAGCTCAGCGAGGGCAGCGTGTTCTACCACCTGATCGACGCACGCCGCCGCAACGCTGACAAGAGCGACGACTTTCGCAACTGGCTCAACGGACTGGACGACAAGCATCACGCGCTGTGCGACTGCATCGCGGCAATCGATCCGTTATTCGGCACGCTGACCGAACTGCGCGAGCTGCTCGTCGACTGCGTGGACCGGCACCTCGAGGGGGACGCGCAGTGAACGTCGACCTGCAACGCTACGCCGAGGTGGTGGGTGAGGACGTAATCAATCACCTGCGCCAGCTCGCTCAGCCGCTGGCCGGAATCAAGGTCGTGCACGTCAACTCGACCCGCGAGGGCGGCGGCGTGGCCGAGATCCTGCACCGGCTGATTCCGCTCAAACGCGAGCTGGGCCTGGACGTCGATTGGGAGGTGGTCTCCGGGGACGAGCAGTTCTACCAATGCACCAAGAGCTTTCACAACTCGCTGCAGGGCGACCGCATCGACGTGCCCTCCAAGCTGATCGCAGCCTATGAGCAGACCAATAAGCAAAACTCCGTACGGCTGCGCGACAAGCTCGCCGAGGCCGACGTGGTGTTCATCCACGATCCGCAGCCCGCGCCGCTGCTCTCGCTGATCCCAAGCGCCGCGGCAAATGGATCTGGCGCTGCCACATCGACCTGAGCCATCCCTATCGCCCGGTCTGGAAATACCTACGCGAGTTCGTCAAGGGCTACGACGCCAGCATCTGGTCGCTCAGCGCGTTTGCCAAGCACCTGCCGCACACCCAATACCTGATCCCGCCGAGCATCGATCCGCTGAGCGAGAAGAACATCGATCTGCCTCCGGCCGAGATCAAGAAGTTGTACAGACGTTTCGAGCTCGACTCATCGCGGCCCATCGCCTGCCAAGTCTCGCGCTTCGATCGCTTCAAGGACCCGCTGGGCGTGATCCGCGCCTACAAGCTGACACGTAAATATCTGCCGCTACAGTTGATCCTCGCCGGCGGCTCGGCCAGCGACGATCCCGAGGGCGAGGCCGTGCTCGAACAGGTGCGCGCCGCAGCCAACAACGATCCGGACATTAAAATCCTGCTGCTGCCGTCCGACGCCCATCGCACGATCAACGGTCTGCAACGCCTGTCGGACATCATCGTGCAGAAGTCGACCAAGGAGGGCTTCGGCCTGACGGTCACCGAGGGGCTGTGGAAGGGCAAGCCGGTGATCGGCGGCAATACCGGCGGCATTCGACTACAGGTTATCGACTATCACACCGGCTTCCTGGTCAACTCGCCCGAGGGCGCAGCCCTGCGCATCCGCTATTTGCTGACCCACCGTCGCCAGCTACGCAAGATGGGACTCACGGCCAAGCAGTTCGTGCGCGAGAACTTCCTGCTCACCCGCCATCTGCGCGAATACCTGACGCTGATCATGGCGCTCACCGGCGGGATAAAAGAACGCATCGAGCTGTGAACAGTCGGCCGATCGCGTCGCTTTCCTCGGCGCTTCACGACCCACAACTGCGACAACGCCTGCAACGCGCGAGCGCGCGGCTGTTGGCCCTGGATTACGACGGCACCCTGGCGCCGTTCCAGGTGGAGCGCATGCAAGCCGCGCCGTTGCCCGGCGTGCTTGCGCAGCTGCGGCGAATCGCCGCGGGCGACACGCGGCTGGTGTTGGTCTCGGGACGGCCGATCGACGAACTGCTCAAGCTGCTGGGCGAGCTGCCGCTACTGATGATCGGCTCCCACGGCAGTGAGCTGCGCCGTCCCGACGGCACGCGCGAAAACCACGCGGCCGACCCGCGACAAGCGGCGGGCCTGGACCTGGGCGAACAAGCGATCACCCGGCTTGCTCACGGCGCATCATGGGAGCGCAAGCTCTCAAGCGTGGCCCTGCACACCCGCGGCATGGACCAGTCCACCGCCAAGGAACTCGAGGACCGGGCTTGCCGCGAGTTCAAATCGCTGGCCGTGCAACACGGCCTGGAGTGTCGTCGCTTCAACGGCGGGGTGGAACTGCGCACTTTGGGACGCCACAAGGGGTTGGCCCTGCAACCGCTGATCGACGGGCTTCCAACAGACGGCCTGGCGGTCTACATCGGCGACGACGAGACCGACGAGGACGCGTTCACAGCCCTGGGCGACCACGGCGTGGGGATCAAAGTCGGAACAGCGGGCCACGCAAGCATCGCGCGCTACGCCTTGGCCGACTGCGCCGAGGTGCTGCAATTTCTGGACGACTGGCCCGTGAGATAGAATAGCGCCGAGATAAGGGGGAAGATGGGAGCCAAGCGACTAGTGGTTGTCTCCAACCGGCTGCCGATCGTGGTCAACCGCGATCCGCAAGGGGCTCGGACGATCAAGCCCGGATCCGGCGGGCTGGTCACGGCCCTGGCTCCGTTGCTGCGCAACCGCGGCGGGATCTGGATCGGCTGGCCCGGCGCCCCGCAGGCCGAAGACCTGCATCAGCTGCTGCAATCCAGCGCACACGAGACCGGCTACAAACTCGTTCCGGTAGGCCTGAGCGAGCAGGAGATCGGCGGCTACTACCAAGGCTTTTCCAACCAGATCATCTGGCCGCTGTTCCACGATCTGCCCTCGCGCGCCAATTTCGACCCCAGCTACTGGCCGATCTATTGCCAGGTCAACCGCAAGTTCGCCAATACGATTGTCGAGGTCACGAACGAGGACGACTTCATCTGGATCCAGGACTACCACCTGATGATGGTCGCCTCGGAGCTGTGCGAACTCGGGCAGTCCCGCAAGACCGGCTTCTTTCTGCACATCCCGTTTCCGCCGCTGGATGTGTTCCTCAAATTGCCCTGGCGCAAACAGATCCTCGACGGGCTGTTGCGCTTCGACCTGCTGGGCTTTCAGACCGCGCGCGACCGGCGCAACTTCATCAGCTGTGTGCGCACCCTGGACCGCAGTTTGCAAATCAACAGCAAGCGGCAGGTGATCAGCATAACCGCCAACGAGCGTGAGATCCGCATCGGCACGTTTCCGATCAGCATTGACGTCGACGACTTCGTTAGCCGCGCGAAATCGCCCGCAGTGGCCGACCTGGCCTGGGCGATCCATTCCGACCTGCCCGAGCGCCAACTGGTTCTCGGGCTGGACCGGCTGGACTACTCCAAGGGGATCCCCGACCGCATTTTGGCGATCGACGAGCTGCTCAAACGCCACCCCGAACAATCGCGCAAGTTCACCTTCATCCAGGTGGTGGTGCCCAGCCGGGCCGAGATGCCCGAATACCGGTTCCTGCGGCGGGAGATCGAACGACTGGTGGGCCAGGTCAACGGCAGGCACACGGTCTCGGGCTGGACCCCGATCCACTACATCTACCGCTCCTTAACCCCGGTGGAGCTGGTGGCCTACTACCGCACCTGCGAGGTGGCGCTGCTCACCCCGCTCAAGGACGGGATGAACCTGGTGGCCAAAGAGTACTGCGCCGCGTCGATCGAGGAGAACGGCACGCTGATCCTCAGCGAGTTCGCGGGCGCCGCGACCCAACTGGCCAACGGCGCGTTGCTGGTCAACCCCTTTGACCTAGTGGGCACGGCCGAGGCGATCAACAGCGCGCTGACCATGGACGCCCAGGAGCGCCGCTCGCGGATGCGCGCCATGCGGCGTTCAATCGCGCGCAACGACATCTACCACTGGGTCGACTCGTTTCTACGCGCGGCCATTGCCAAAAACCTGAACGACTTTCCAAAGCTCGAGCACTACTCCCTGCCCCTGGGCCGCAGCTGACCGTTGATCGGCCTTGACAGTCGATAATCCTCGATGCCAGTTTGACCCGACCATAAAAAACGAGGCCCTGATGGAAGCGCTGAACGGAATCCGCGTGTTGGACATGAGTCAGTTTCTCTCCGGACCGCGTTGCGCGCAGATCCTGGCCCTGCTCGGCGCGGACGTAATCAAGGTCGAGAGCCCGGCGGGCGACACGATGCGCCTGCTGATGGGCCTTGCCGGGTCCGAGCGCGCACTGTCGGTGCTGCATCAGAACAAGCGCTCGGCCATGATCGACATCAACAACGAGCTGGGCAAAGAGGCGCTGATCGAGCTGGTCAAGCGCTGCGACGTGCTGGTCGAGAACTTCGCGCCGGGGATCCTCAAACGCCGAGGGCTCGACTCCGAGGCGCTGCTGGCGATCAATCCGCGGCTGATCTACGTCTCGATCTCGGGCTTTGGCCACAGCGGACCCGAGTCGCAGCGCACGGCGTTCGACATTATCTCCCAGGCCACGGCCGGAATCATGTACGCCAACCACAGCGAGGACACCCCGCCCGGGGTCTTTTTCGGCGACCTGTGCACCGGCGCGTTCGCCGCAATGTCCACCCTGGCCGCCCTGCGTCTGCGCGATCAGACCGGCCAGGGCCAGGCAATCGACGTGAGCATGCAGGACGTGATGTACTTCCACAACTTCTGGTGCCAGTCGCACAAGGCCAACCGCGAGGCCGTGGGCGAGATGGAGGGAATCCTCGGCCGACCGATGGAAAAGCTGCTCTCGGACCACGAGCACCCGATGCCGTTCTGGAACAGCTTTCACGTCAGCGACGGCTACGTGGTGGCCGTGGCGCTGACCGACGCCCAGTGGAACCGGCTGTTGAAGGTCGTGGGGCGCGAGGACCTGCTCACCGACGAACGCTTCAACAACTTCATCGGCCGCATCCGCAACGCCGACGAAGGGCTGGCAGCCCTGGCCCCGTGGTTCGCCCAGCGCACGGTGGACGAGGTGATCGAGCAGCTAAGCGCCGAACGCATCCCCTGCGGCCGCGTAGCCGACTACGAGCACGTCAACTCCGATCCGCAGCTCGAGGCGCGCGGCATGTTCAAACGCGTGGATCACGAGCGGCTGGGGCCGATCGACGTGCCCAACCTGCCCTGCGGCATGGACCAGGGCCAGGCCGAAGTTCGCACAGCCTGTCCCGACCTGGGGGCCGACACCGAGCAGATACTGCGCGAACTGCTGGACCTGGACGATGCGGCCCTGGACAAACTGCGCGCATCCGGGGCGATTCCCTGAGACGCTACGCGGCAGAAGGATGTCTAACCTTCGATTCCCTCGGTTGCGATCGGCGTTGTCGGCATCTTGACCGCAAGCGCGATATCGTCACCAACCACTTTTAGCGCAACCACTTGAGCTTCCAGTCCCACCAAGTGCCCATTATCGGAATCGGAGAGGTCGACGGCGGTCAGCCTGACATACCAATTCTCCGGGGCGACGAACCCCATTACGCCATCGCCCGGTGCAAAGCTCGCAATATGCCCCTTTTCCGGATCGGACTTGATCACCACCAAAACGGGGACCTCTTGCGGCAGGGGAGCAAGGTTCACTTGCACCAAATATCCATCCGGGGTCGGCTCGGTCACTTCAATAAACTCCGGAAGAACATCGGCGAGATTGAAGATGATCTCTCCGTTAAAAACAACACCGTTTTCCTCCCACGTCATGTTCCCGCTACGAATACTTAACCCCTGGCCCATACTGGCAACGGCCTTCTCTCCTGATTCGCCAAGCGGCTCTTCAATAACAAGGTTCTTGGAAGCTTCATTGATGATCAGTATTCCGATCCGTCTCCTCACATTCTCGGTATGCGCGCTCTGGGGATATTCGGCCAAAAAGGATTCAAATGCTTCAATAGTATTGGCCTGTTGGGCTTTTTCATACGATCGTTTCTCTGCGGAGCATGAGAATGCGGTCAGAGAAAATATCGCTAACAGGACCAGGACGAAAACAGCATTAGCAACCTTGCGATATAGCGGCTGAGCTTCGATGCCATACATTGCTTACCTGCCCTTCATAGTGGTGTAACGATTCATCATGTTTCTGCCCCTCAGTCATTCAAATTTTTCTCCGCAATTCGGGCAACAACTATCTTCATCCCCAACCGGCGCACCACAGTTATCACATGGTAATTCCATAGTCTCCGGTGAGGCGACCCTTTTTATAGCCTCGACCCTCTGCCGAAGAAAAGATACGGTGATACAGACAAGAATAATTAAAAAAGCAAAATTAAAATACTGATAGCCGGCAAAGTTCATGCTTATTATGTTGTGCTTTATTAACAGCATTAGTATAAATAGGATAATATATATTGGAATGCTGTAAAGTATCTCAATTAAAAAACACCGGATCATTGCCGGAAAGCCGAGAACCGAATAGCGCTTGACAAAATTCTCTTTCCCATTTGACTTATATGAAGCGAGGGCAACTACAGCCTCTGGAATCAATCCCAAGCCGACGGTTGTAACAGCTACAAATAATAGATATCGGCCCATTGCAATGATGTGTCTTTTGGCCTGTTGATCTGTTACGCGGCCTTCGATAAGTGCTCTTTCGGCGCCTCTAAAATTAATAATATACAATTGAATCCTTTCTTTGCGTTTCCCTGTATCCGGCGCTCCCTTGATTCATATCTATAATGTACTGCTGACAGAGAATTTATCCTGCCTGATTATCTTGTCGAACTTTTCCATGAATGCGGTTGCCGATTGTTGTTCCACAAACTTGAAAGCAATAAAGGCGGCCTTACCCCCGCCTGTATTAAAGACAATTAGAAATGTCGCAGTGCCCCTTCTTTGGGATATTTTCTCGATGCTCGCCGCATCAATTACCAAAAAGACGGCCTCGCGGGCAAGCAGGTCCGCTATCAGCGCGAAGATCACGTTCGGCACGAAGAATAGCACGAGAAATAATGGAGATACGGAAAATAAAGCTATCTCAATAAAAGATGCAACTACAATGACAAGAATGAAAATCAAAACTTGGTATCCGAAGGACAACAATTTCTTGCCATCGATTCTGATGCTGTCGGCATCAAGGAGCAGGCTCCCCTTACCGATGAGAGGAGTCGGCTTGGCTCCTTTCACATTTGTCTTGAGAAATCGTACTGAACCGCCTTGAGCAGATTGATTCATCGGAGTGGACTGCATTTCAGCCTGATCAGCTTGCGTCGTCATATTCGTTTACTTCCCATTTGCATTTTGGACAGTATATATAGATTCCCCCGGGTAAACCCGGGGTCCTTACGGTTACAGTCCCTTTGGAACCGACCTCACCTCTGCTACCGCAGAGACGAGGATTGCTCATTCATCCACGGGTAAACCCGTGGTGTTCTGTCTACGACCGCATAAAATTCCTCGCCCTGCATTTCTACCTGCTGCCCCGTCATTCCCCATTACTCACTGTCACGGGAACAGCGGAACCCGACATTGAGGGAACGGTCTCCCGGTGTGGGCCAATTACGACAAGAGGCGCGCAGAGCCCGGGCATTAGAGAACCAGGATCCGCCGCGAACCACACGGTACTCGATGACATCGGTGCTCTTCGAGACATCGCGGCCGGACTCGTCGCGGAATACAGTGACCACAGTGACAGCGTTGCAGTATGACGGCCCTTGGGGGTCGCGCGCTGGGCTCGTGGAGTAGTAGTTATTGCCGTCCCAGTCAGCGCACCACTCAAAAACGTTGCCGCTGATGTCGCATAAGCCGAATTGGTCCCGCGAGAAGCTGCACACGGGCGACGTGCCGACGTAACCGTCATCGGTAGCCTCTGGATACCTGCGCTTGACGCTCTCGTCTGCGTAGTTCCCATAGTTGCCCGGCGGAATGCTTGAGTTGTCCCAGGGGTAAATACCGCCATCCCGGCCGTTGCGCAGCAGATACTCGAACTCCGCCTCGGTGGGAAGACGCTTGCCCTGCCACTGGCAGTACTTATCGGCATTGATCCAGTCAACGCCGTTGATCGGGTGTTTATCACGCCTCGATTTGTTCCAATTGAACTGCTTATTGCCCGAGCTGGGATTCCCGCACAGGTCGGCACTCACGCACTGCGCGTACTCGTCAACCGTCACCTCGTGCTCGTCCATGTAAAACCGGCTAATTGTCACTTGGTGCCGTGGTCTCTCGTTGGCGGCGCATTCACTGTCGCCCGGAAAGCAGCCCATCTGGAACGTGCCGCCGGGAATCAGGACCATGCCCACAGGAGCCGATGCCTGGCCGAGCGCATTGTCGGAGTACGACAAGACAAACACGACCGAGAACACCAGGAAAAGAATGACCACTGCCAAATACAGCCGACGCACGTTCATGAAAGATTCCCCTTTCATGCGCTTTGCGGTCTTTCATCAATACCAGCCCGCATATCATTTGTAAAACGGCGATCGCGGAAAGTCGGATAAAACCCGTTGCCCAGCCGCGGGGCGGCGTGTTATTAATGTTCAGAGGTGCTTCAAGCAACCCAAGGAGAGCACCATTAGCGCCGACGAATCCGACCGCCGCAAAAAAGCCTACTTCCTCGACACCAGCGTTATTGCCCACGACAGCCATTGCCTGCACGCCTTTGAGGACAACTACGTCGTCATTCCGCTGGTGGTGATCGACGAGCTGGACAAGCTCAAGTCGACCCGCGACGACGCCGTGGCCTACAACGCGCGGGAGGCGATCCGCATCCTCGAGGCGCTCTCCGAGACCGGCAACATGATCCAGGGCATCGATCTGCCCAACGGCGGCAAGATCTTCCTGGCCAACGAGGCCAGCGACTGGACCCAGCTCAACGGCGAGGGGCTGGGGCTCAAGCACACGCCGGACAACGCGATCCTGCGCTACGTCTGTTACTGGCGCGATCGCCACCCCGACCAGCGGCCGATCCTGGTCAGCAAAGACACCAACATGCGGCTCAAGGGCCGCGGGCTTGATTTCGAGGTCCAGAACTACCTCTACGACCGGCTGCTGACCCCGGAGGAGCTAAGCAAGCTCGACGCCGGTCACACCTTGATCGAGGTCAACGACCCCGGAGTGTTCCAGGCGTTCTGCCAGGCGCTGATCCGCACCGATCGCAAGGCCACCCAACCGCCCAACGCCGCACTGCTGGGCGATGCGGTCGAGCCCGACTCGCTTGCCGAGAACCAATGCTGCACGATCCGTCACGATCAGCAGTACGTGCTGGCGATCTACAAACGGCGACGCGACCTTTTCATCAACGTGCCCAAGCCCGACATGACCAGCTGCGCCGGAGACGTCAAACCCAAAAACGACGCTCAGGCGTTCGCCTACTCCCTGGCACTGGATCCGGAGATCAAGCTGCTGGCACTGGACGGCAAGGCCGGCTCGGGCAAGACCTTGATCGCGCTGCTCGCGGGTTACAACCAGCTGGGCGATGGCTACGACCAGATGCGCGTCTACCGCCCGACCACCGAGATCGGCGACAAGCTCGGGTTCCTGCCCGGCGACATCGAAGAGAAGTTCGGCCCCTGGAAAGACCCGATCATCGACAACCTGCGCTTCATGCTGCGCGACGGCGGCCGTCTCAAGTCGGGATTCAAGGACGGCGAACAGATCAAGGGCGACCTGGTGGCCGAGCTGATGGCTCAACAGCAGATCATCATCCAGCCGATCACCTTCCTGCGCGGCCGCTCGATTCCGTTCAGCTACATCATCGTCGACGAGGCCCAAAACCTGACGCCGGTGCAGATCAAGACCGTCATCACCCGCGCTGGCCGGGGCACCAAGGTTGTGATGGTCGGCGACCCCAGTCAGATCGACAACCGCTACCTGGACTCGGTGACCAACGGCCTGGTTTACGCGATCCACCGCTGCCGCAAGACCGGCTGGCCGCACTTCGGCCACGTGCAACTCGAGACCAGCGAACGCTCGGAACTCGCCGACTTCGCCGCCGAGGCGCTTTAATACCTACGATTCGAGATCCGCGCCGTGCTCGCGGCGCATTTGATCGAGCAGCACGTCGATCTGTGCCGGGTCGTAAGCGCAGGTGCGGGTCATAAGGTAGGAGGCCAGTTCCAGCGCGGCCTCGAGCTCGGCCGGGATCACCTTGTCAGCGCCCGCGCGCTTGAGCGCCTCGACGTCGGCCAGATAGCGCGAGCGGACCACGATGTGCAGATCCTCCGAGATCGTGCGCGCGGCGCGTACAGCGTTGATCGCCGCGGTCGGATCGTTGATCGCCACCACCAGGTCGCGGGCCCGCTCCGCGCCCACGCTTTGCAGCACCTCGGAGCTGGTCACGTCGCCGTAGAACGCGGGCTCTCCCGCCTCGGTGGCGCGCAGCACATTCTCGGAGTTGAGGTCGACCACCAGGTTAACGGATTGAGCAGCCGCGCAATGTGCGCGCCAACGCCTCGCCGGTCACACCGTAGCCGGCGATGATCACGTGTTCGCTCCAGCCCTCTTTGCTCGCCTCGCACTCCTGGGCCGGACGCACGTTCATCAGTCTGGTCAGCGCGCCGATTTTGCCCGCACCGGCCGCCAGGTGCGGTCCGAACTTCAGCGCAAAGGGCGTGATCAGCATCGAGAGGATCGTCGCCGCCAGCAGGTCGGAGCCCAGGCTGCGCGGCAGCAATTCAGTGCCCTGGGCCGCGCGGCTGAGCACGAACGAGAACTCGCCGACCTGGCACAATGCAGCGGCCGAGAGCACGCTTACGCGCAACGGCAGCCGCATCAGCGAACCCACGAGAAATACGATCAGCGCCTTTCCAAACACAATGCCCAGCAGCAGCAGGGCGATCCGCGGCAGGCCGTGCATCAACTCGCTGGGCACTATCAGCATCCCGACCGAGACGAAGAACACGCTGGAAAGCACCTCGCGAAACGGGATCAGCTCGGCCAACGCCTGGTGCCGATATTCCGAGCCCGAGACCACCAGTCCGGCGACGAACGCCCCCAGAGCCAGCGAGACCCCGGCCGCCGAGGCGGCCCAGGCCGTGCCGATACAGACCGTGAATACGCTGAGCAGGAACAGCTCGCGCTGCCTGGTGCGCGCCACTGCGCGCAACAACCGCGGCACCACCAGGCGCGCGGCGGTCAGCACTCCGGCGAGCAGGGCCGCGGATTTGAACAGGGTCCACAGCAGCCCCGCGGTCCCGGACCCCGATCCGGCCAGCAGCGGGATCAACATCATCATCGGGACAACGCTCAAGTCCTGGAAGACCAGAATTCCGAGGGTCAGTCGCCCGTGGGGCGCATCGAGCTCGCCGCGCGCCTCGAGCCCGCGCAGCACGATCGCCGTACTTGAAACCGCAATCACGAACCCGAGGAATACGGCGCTGCCCCAGCTCAATCCGAACAACCGGGCCAGGGCCAGCACCAGACCGACGCTGATCCCCACCTGCAGCGCGCCGCCGATCACGATCGGCCGCCAGATACGCTTGATCCGCTCCAGGGAGAGCTCGAGCCCGATGCCGAACAGCAGCAGCACCACGCCGACCTCGGCCAGCAGCTCGACCTCGTGCGGTTGACGCACCAGGCCCAGGGAGCGCGGGCCGATCAGCATCCCGGCCAGAATGAAACCGGCGATCGAGGGCACTCCGGCGCGGCGCAGCAGTGCGACTACCACCACGGCCACGGCAAAGATCACCACCAGGTCGCGCAGGATCGAAAGCTCGTTCATCGCCCCAATCATACCCGACCGTGGGAACCGCACAATCGGCTCAATCGCATTCTCGATCCTTGAACTGCCCGGCGATTTATTGATAGACATTGGGGCAATGCAAGACAAGGTAAACTCTGAATCGCCGCTGGTAGTCCTGGCCGCGGCTGCGCACCCGGACGATGTGGAGTTTTGCATGGCCGGCACCCTGCTGCGGCTGGGCGAGCTGGGGGCCAAACTGCACATCTGGAACCTGGCCAGCGGCTCGTGCGGCAGCAACGAGCTCGACGTCCAGGCAATCAGAATCCTCCGCCAGCAGGAGGCCGAGCAATCGGCGCGCATCGCCGACGCGCGGCTGCACCCGCCCCTTGTGGATGATTTCGAGCTGATCTACCAGACCGATTTGCTCAGGCGTGTGGCCGCGGTGCTGCGCGGACTGCGGCCGCAGGTCATGCTCATACCCTCGCCCGAGGATTATATGGAGGATCATCAGAACGCCTGCCGGCTGCTGGTCAGCGCGGCCTTTGTCCGCGGCATGCGCAACTTTCAAACCTTCCCGCCGTTGGAACCGATAGACGGCGAGATGACCCTTTATCACGCCATGCCCCACGGGCTGCGCGACGGCCTGCGACGGCCGGTCCGGCCGCAGCTATTTGTCGACACCACGCCGGTGATCGCGCGCAAGCAGCAGATGCTCGAGGCCCACGCCAGCCAACGGCAGTGGCTCGAACGCAGCCAGGGGACCGACTGCTTTATCGAGACGATGCTCGAACAAAGCCGCGAGCTCGGTCGGCTGTCGGGCCGCTTCGAGCACGCCGAGGGCTGGCGCAGACACAACCATCTGGGGTTCTGCGCGGAGCACGCCGACCCGCTGTCCGAGCTGCTCGGGGCATCGTGTGTGCTCGACGAACTGTTCGAACACGACCAACGCCGGGGGGAGCCGTGAGCAGAGCGATCAGCAAACTGTCGCCCGATTGGTGGGACTACACCACCCTGGACAGGCGGCTACTCGACGAGGCGGCCGCGCTACGGGCCGAGGATCTGCCGGACCTTGCCCGGCCCGGATTCGAGATCGCAATCTACGACACGCCCGAGGAGTTCTACCTGGCCGAGGCGCTGGAATACATCCACGCCTGGCAGCAGGCCACACCGCAGCGACCGGCCGGAATCTGCGGCCCGATCGGTCCCACCGAGCAACTACCGCTGGTGGCACAACTGGTCAACAGCCTGGAACTCGATCTGACCCACGCCCACTTCTGGGGCATGGACGAATGGGTTGAAAACGGTCGACCGCTGCCGATCTCCCACCCGCTGTCGTTCGCCCGAGCCGACATGCGGCTGTGCTTCGAGCGCATCCGTCCAAAACTGCGCATGCCAACGGCCAACCTGCACTTTCCAACGGACGACCTGGAGTACTACAGCCGCAGCTTCGACGATGTGCGCTGCGTGGTGATGCAGGGCGGCCAGGGCGAGGTGAAACACTGGGCGTTCAACGACCCGCCGCAGCGCAGGGAGCCCTGGCTCGAGCGGCCGCCGCCGCCCGAGCAATACCGCGAGCTCGGCGCACGGGTGGTCGATTTGCACCCGATGACGATCATCCAAAACGCCCGCACCTCCGGCGGGGGCAACGTATCGCTGGTGCCGACCCAGGCGGCCACGGTGGGACCGCGCGAGACCTGGAAAGCCGAGTGCGTGTCGATCTGGCACGCGGGCATGCACGACAATCCGTTCGGCATGCGGCTGACCACGCTGATGATCAGCCAAAGCATCGTTGACAGCGCGGTGCCGATGTCGCTGCTGGCCGATCATCCCAATGTGCGCTTCAATTTTCTGCGCCCCGCTATCGGCACGGTGGACGTGGAAATGCACTGAGTCTCAATCGGTGAATGGCGTTGAGCGCTATTTTGGCCCTTGACACGCCCGCATTGTTCTATTAAAAAGCCCCCCTATCGCTCTGGGGTCGTCCAACGGTAGGACGCGGGACTCTGACTCCCGTTATCGAGGTTCGAATCCCCGCCCCAGAGCCAAGAGTGCGGTCCCATCGTCTAGGGGTTAGGACGTCGGCCTCTCACGCCGAAAACGGGGGTTCGATTCCCCCTGGGACTACCAGAGAACATCGCCCCCGGCACCGCACCGGGGGCGTTTTTTTATCAGCGCGGGCTATAATGCGCCCTGACCATGCGTAACGCTCCGACGACCGCCATTCCAGCGCCGAGGGCTCGGCCTGCGCACTATCTATTGCGCGGCTTGGGGCTGTTGGTCGTGTTTTTCGCGGCGGTCCTGGGCGCAATGGCTCTGCGCTACCGCTTCAGCGACTCGGCGGCGCTGTTCGAGATCGTGGCCCAGCTTGATCTGTACCACGCGTTGTTCTACGCGCTGCTCCCAACGTTCGCGCTGCTGCTGCTCACGCCGCTGATCGGCCGGGCGTCACGGATGCGCGTGCGGCTGAGCCTCGCGCCGTGCCTGCTGTTGGCCGCGCTGGTCGGCTGGCTACCGTTGCAGGCCGCGCTGTTTACGCGGCCCAGCCACGCGTTCAACGTCTGGACCGTGGCGGCCTCGATCTACCTGGCGCTCAACGTGTTCTGTATCATCTGGCTGCACCTCAACGGGCTGTGCACCGGGCGCATCGCCGATCTGCTGTTCAAGGGCTGGGGCCTGGCCGACCTGCTGGCGCCAACCGCAGTTTGGTCGGCTTATCGGACTTCGGGCAACCGTGCGCTGACCTTGGCGCGGGCGATCCCCGCGTTGCTGGTGACGCTGGTCGGGTTGTTGCCCTGGCTGTTCGCGCCGCAGTCGATCGACAGCGCCACGCGCTTTCACCCGGCGCTGACCCAGCTGCGCGAGCCGCCGTGCTACCAGACCCTGGCCGACCCGCGCGACGGCTCGCTGATCGTCACTACCGACGAGAACCTGCTGCTGCGCCTTGAGCCGCACTGCGGCGACGTGTTGGCCCAGATCGATACCGGGATGCAAACCTTGCAGTCGGTGGCGCTCGATCTTGAGGCCGACCAGCTGCTGGCGTCCAACCCGGCGGTGGGCCGTACTCTGGTCCTGGATCCGCGCAGCTATGCGGTGGAACACGACGCGCAGGTCGTCAACCGGCTGGAGGTCGAGACCAACAAGTGGCGCACAGTTGCCCCGTTGAAACACGGGTTGATCGCCTCGTACAGCATGAACCTGTTTGCGCTGCTCGACGCGGAGGGCTCGCGCATCGCCGCGCTTTACCCCGACGAGGGCACGCCGCACTACACCGGCGGCCACGCCGACGCGCTGTACCTGCCGCAAAACGACGAGCTGCTGGTAACGATCTGGGACGTGGGCAAGCTGATGGTGCTCGACGCTCAGACGCTGGCCGAGAAGCGCTGGCTGCCCACGCCGATCTATCCCGAACGGATGGCCCTGGACCCGCAGACCAACCGGCTGTTGATCACCCTGCCCTTGCCCGGACAGCTGATGCTGGTCGACCTCGAGCGCTTCGAGGAGATCGGCCGCGTCGATGTGTTCCCCGGCGTGCGCGTAATCGCCGTTGATCCGCAAAACCGCCTGCTGCTGCTCGCCGGGTTCTCGCCGGTGATCGAGCTGCGCAACCTGGACGATCTGAGCCTGATCGACCGTATCCACGGGCCGCCCTGGGCGCGCTGGGCGAGCATCGATCCGCAGCGCAACAGCGCCTATATCTGCTCGGGCTGGTTCGGCGTGTTCCGCATCGACCTCGACCGATTGGGGCCCGGATCGCCGAGAGCCAAGCAGCGACGCAACGACGTGTTCTACCCGCTGGTCGGCCGGGTCAGCCGGTTGGTGCAGCGCTTGATCTGGCCCGCCAATAAATCGCCCGAGGGAAGCTGAAGGTGACGGCGCTCTCGGGTTCGAAGCCAAGGCGCGCCTGGCTACACGCTCTGCTCTATCTGCTGCGCTTTGGCGCAGTGGCCGCGTGCCTGACGCTGATCGTGCTCAGTCGGCTGCGCGAGAACTTCCCGCTTGGCCAATCGCGCAACCTGATGGACGTGATTGTACTGCTCGACCTGTTCCGCGCGCTGTTTTACGCCGTGCTGCCCGCCGCGTTGCTGCTGCTGTTCGCACCGCGGATCACAGCGGGACGACGCCCCAGGCTCGAGCTGTTGATCGGTCTGCCGATCTGTCTGACTCTGGCCGTTGTCTCCGGCTGGCTGCCCTACTTCGCCGCAAGGGCCACGCGACCGCTGATTGCACTGCCCGAGGGCGTGCGCGCCGCTTCGTACTACGTGGCGCTCAACGTCTTTGTTGTGCTCTGGCTGCATACCATGGGACGCAGCGGCCTGCGGCTGCGACTGCTCGCCACGCGCGGTCTGGGAGCGGCCGACCTGCTGGCACCGTCCCTGGTCTGGTCAGCCGTCCGCGCCGAACGCGGCCGTCTGCTCGAGCCGTTGCGCGTACTGCCCGCGGTTCTGGTCTGCGCAACTGTCTTCGTGCCCTGGCTGCTGCACCCGCCGTCCATCGAACAGCTCGGCGGCGAGACCTACTACCCGTTGCACCCGGCGCTGCATCAACTGCGTAAACCACCGACGTTCCAGGTCCAGCCGCTGGAGACGCCCGACGCGCTGCTGATCAGCACCGACCAGCGCGAGCTGTATCGGGTGGAGGGCCGTAGCGGCGAGACCCTGGCCGAGCTTTGGACCGAGTTCGAGTTCATGCAGATCCTGGCCTACGACGCGGCCGCGAACGAGCTGCTGTTCATCGAGCCCAGCGCGGGCCAAAGCGTGCGAATCGACTCGCAGAGCATGCGACTCATCGAACGAATCGCGATTGAAAATCCGGTGCCCCAATGGCTGGGCAACAAGTGGCGCACCTACCTCGGGGACGGCAACGATCCGCTGTACAGCTTCAGCCAGATCGGCGGCGTGGCCCTCGACCGTGGCGGCCGCCGAATCTTGGGCAGCTATTTCCACGCCGGATCGACCTCGGGCGAGGTCTACGACGCACAGCGCGGTCTGGTCCACGTGGTGCGCTGGCGACCCGGCGGTCTGGTGGCCCTTGACGCCCGTGACCTAAAGGTGCGGCGCGAGCGGCGCATCCCCAACTTCGCCGAACGGATCAACCTCGAGCCCGGCTCCCATCGGCTCTACGTCTCTTTGCCGCTTTTAGGCGAGGTGCGCGTGTTTGATGCGCGCGACTACAGCCTGATCGCAACTATCGAGACCTTTCCCGGCGTGCGCTTCGTCGGCTTCGACCTCAAGGGACGACGGCTGCTGATCGCCGGCTTCGCTCCGGTGATCGAGCTGCGCGACCTGGACGATTACTCGCTGATCGACCGCGTCACGGCTCCGGCCTGGGCGCGCTGGATCGCGTTCGTCGACAATGACGCGCTGATCACCTCCAACCTCTACGGCCTGTGGCGCATCGACCTGGACCGGCTGGGCAAAGATTCAACCGACGCGGCCTGGCGCCGGTTCGACCCGTTCTATACTTTGCTCAATCGCGGCATCGGGCTGGCTGCACGCCTGATCTGGGGCGACGACCTCGAGCAGGAGCACTCCTGTGATGCACGCTGACGCAAAGGAGTCGACGCGGAGACTCGCTCGCGGTGCGACCTCGCTGGCGTTCTACCTACTGCGTGTCGCCGTTCTACTGTGGGCGCTCTCAGCCCTGGCGCGGCGCGGCATCGCCGCCCAGGAAGATCTGTGGTGGCACGATACCCTGCTGAGCCTGGTATTCCAGCTCGACGTCTACCGCTCGCTGTTCTACGCGCTGCTGCCCGCGGGTCTGGTGCTGCTGTTCGCGCCGAACCTCCGGCGGCTGCAGCCGCCGTCCTGGGTGCTGCTGTTGCTGGCGATCGCCGTGCCCGCTGCCTGCTGCTCGCTGGCCTGGTACGCCCCGGGCTGGACCCGGCCCGGACTGGAGTTGGACCGGATGCCGCGCGGCCCGTTGATCGTGCTGGGCATGAATCTGGCCGGGCTGATCTGGTTCCACGTGGGCAACCGCTGGACCCCGCGGCTGCGGGCGATCGTGGTGCGCGCGGCGCTGTTGGCCGACCTGCTGTTCCCGGTGCTGCTGTGGTCGGCGCATCGCAACGGCCATCCGCGATTGTTCGCCCTGCCCCGCGTACTGCCCGCGGCGCTGCTCTGCGGCCTGCCGTTGGTGCCCTGGCTGGGATCGCCGCTGGAGCAGTACCAGGCCGTGGCCGTGGACCCGGCGCTGGAACGGATCGACGAGGGCGTCTACTACCAAGCGCTGTACGATCCCGTGGGCAACGCCCTGCTGCTGCTTGACGAACACGGCGCACTGGTGCGGCGCAACCTCGACGATGGATCGAGCGTGCGTCGCGAATCCGGCGACCTGCGCGGCGTCCAGGCCGCGGCGCTCGATTACGACTCGCAACGGCTGCTCTACATCTCCACGACCCGGCACAGCGTGGTGCTCGACGCGCGCACCCTCGAACCGCTTCGCATCTCGACGTTTAAGCACAAAGTCGAGGGGACCTATGCGGGCTGCCGCACGCATTACGACGCACAACGCGGCCTGGTCTACTGCTCGTGCGACGGCGCGTCGGTCAGCCTGTGCGCAGACGGCCGGACCCTGATCGCCCAACGCCCCACGCAACTGCAAAGCGACGCGCAGCTCGATCCACTACGCAATGAGACGCACCTGCTGGCCTGGTTTGGACGGCAACGCGTCCTTGCCGCGCTGAGCCTGCCGCGGCTCGATATCCTACGCCAACGCCCGCTGCCGGCGATGGCCGACCGTCTGGCCGTGGATCCCAACGCCGAGCGACTGTTCGTCAGCTTTCCCGTGGCCGGTCGCGTGATGCAGCTGGACCGACGCGACTACCGGACGCTACGCGATTGCGGAGCGTTCATCGGCGTGCGCGCGATGGCGATCGACGCTAAGCGCGGCTGGCTGTTGCTCAGCGGGCTCTCGCCGTTTCTCGAGATCCGCTCGTCCGACGATCTGAGCTTGATCGTCAGGATCGCGGCGCCATATTGGACGCGCTGGATTGAGCTCGATTCCAAACACGACCGGGCGTTCATCACCAGCGCGACACTTGGGGTCTGGAGTCTGGACCTGGCACAGCTCGAACAGCGCGTTGCGCAGCAGGGCCCACCGCTGCCCGACCCGTTCCACAAGCTGGCGGTCGCGCTCGGGGCCGTTATACAGCAGGCGCTCACGGCCGAGGCCAGCCAGCCGGCGCAGCTCAATCCGCGTGATATGCGGATCTATGACGGGCAATGCCCCGAAGGGCCGTGGACCGCGGCAGAGTCAGTCGACGACGATGTAGCTGCGCTGGCGGTAGGTCAGAGCGCTGAGGCTGACCGGGCGCTCCCCTGATCCGTAGACGATGTTGTAGCGCGAGAACATCACGGTCAGGGTCTGCGGGCTGGAGTACAGATCGTCCATCAGTTCGCCGTCCACCTCAATGCTCCCCTGGGAGTCCGGCGCGCGACACTCGATCAGCTTACCGTTGGTGCCGATGTAGGTGCTGATCATCAGCGAGACCTCGTCGGCGTCCCCCGCGCTCCAGGCAAAGGTGGTCGTGTTGTGGGGCAGGCTGCTCAGGCTGTCGAAGTTCGACGGCTGGGTCACGGCGATCATCGCGGGCGCGTCTACGCTCAGGTCGGCCGCCCCGATGCCGCTGCCGCCGGCCACCTGCGCGCGGATCGTATCGCCGGGGTCGAACAGGTCGGAGACGGTGAGGAAGTCGACGTTGGCGCGATAGATGTAGTAGCCCGCATACAGCTCGGGATCGAGGTAGATCGGGCTGACTCTCGCGCCGGTGAGCGTAACTCGGCCCGCGCCTAGAAAGTCGGCGGTCGCGCCGTCTCCCGCGTAGGTATACAGCTTGCAATCACCCTGCTCGTCGTCCGGATCGCCCCAGCCCTCCCACTGCTCAGGATCGTAAAACGAGGCCGAGGCGTAGCAGTAATAGTCCAACGGTTGGTAGTTGTTTGAGCTGTAGCCTTCGCTGACGCTTACGCCGCCCCATGCGTCGGGCTGTTCGTCGTCGTCGTCGTCATCATCTTCGTCGTGGCCATCATCGTCATCGTCGTCGTCGTCAACATCGTCGTCATCATCGTCCGAACCACCGCCTGATCCGCCGCCGACGCACGCTGCCAGCAGGCCAAGGCTGATCAACAGACAAAGCACTATCCACAAGCTGAGGAACGAGGCTCCGCGCATGCTCCAATCATTCGTTTTAGAGGTGTCGCTTAGCCTCATCAACAAATCCACTGTCGCTGAAGTTGTCCACGATTATTTGGTAATAGCGTTTGGACTTTGACTCGTCGCCCGCCTGTTCGTAATTACGACCGAGTATTTCCAACGCCGGGAGGCACTCGTTGCTCGTCCAGTCTTCGCAGTCGGACTTGAGATCCTCGATCACATCGATCGCCTTTTTCAAATCATTGCGGTCGGAGTAGAACTGGGCGAGCAGAATCGTCAGCATCACTTTATTGTAGGTGGACATCTTTTGCTCGAGGGTGTCCTCGAGCAACGTGATCGCATCGTCCAATCGGCCGATCTCGTTGTAGAGGTTGGCAAGATCCTGTGCGATCGACATCGAGACCTCATCGTCCCCCGAGCTGTCGAGCACATCCATGAGCAGCTCGATCGCCTCATCGACGTTGCCGCCGTCGCGCTTGACCTGGGCGAGCTTCCTCACCGCCTCGACCTTGACCATCATGTCCATCTGATCGTCAGAAGCAATTCGCGTGGCCAGCCGGAGCAGTTCGTCGTTCATCGACAGCGTGGTCATGACTCCCATCAGCCGGTTCAGCTGCGGCCCTAGATCGCGGTAATGATCGTCGATCAACTCATTGACGATTTTCTTGACGCGATCGTTCTTATTCATCTCGATCAACAGCTCGCAGATCTCGATCTGGCTGCTGATCCAGCCGTTGGTTTCGTCCTTGTATTTCTCGGCGGTCTGATCGAGCACCTCGAGCGACTTCTTGTTTTCGCCGGCGTCGCGGTGGATCTGCGCGATCTGCGTTCTTAGCTCCAGGTCGGCGGGCGATGTATCATCGGAGATCATCCCGTTGAGCACATCGAGGGCCTCGTCGTATCTGCCCATATTGCGGTAGATCCGGGCCAGGGAGACCTGGATCGAAGAGGTTATGCCCTCGTTGTTTTGCCCGCGGGACTTTTCCTGCGCTTCTTTAAATCGACGCTCGGCGGGCTTGTACATGCCCATTGAAGCCATCAAGTTGCCGTACGAGTAGAGGATCATCGATTGTTCGTTGGGACCGAAATCTTCGCGAAGAGCCCGCTTGTAATAGCCCTCGGCCGCTTCGTTCTCTCCGGCCCGGCGCTCAAGGTCGGCCATTCCCAGGTAGACCCCTAAAAGCTGTTCGCCTTTGGGTTCCCGGTCCAGGGAGCGTTGGTAGTACTCGCGGGCTTTGTCGTAGTTGCCTTTCTGCGCATCCCAGCTCGCCAGCGCCTCGAGCGAGGAAAAAATAGAGTAGTCCGGGGTCAGCTGGTTGGCGATTACCTCTTCCAGGATCTGTCGCGCCTCGTCCTCGCGCCCCTCGTCGAACGCAAGCGAGGCCAGCTGAATCTTGTTCTGGATCAGTTGAACGCTTTGCTCGGGGAAACGCTCGAAGATCTCATCGCGTATTTGGCGTTCGAGGTCGATGCGGCCCTGTTTGTGATAGATCGTCGCCATGCGTTCGTAGGCCTGGAATGCATTGTCGATCTGGATGGCGTTGTCCGCGACAGCGCGGAAGACCAGCAGCGCTTCCTCTTCCCGGCCCAGTTCGTCATAGATCTCGCCGAGTTTGAGTTTGGTGCGCCAGACGATATCGCTCTCCGGATCGACCTGCTCTAAGAACTCGACGATCTGCTGCTCGGCGAGGTCGAGCCGGCCCTGCGAGCTATAGATCTGGATCTTCTTTTCGAGGATGTTGCTATAAAAGCCTTCGGAGCCGTTGTTTCCCCAGGGAACGTTGCTCAACTGCTCCAACGCCATATCATATTCTCTTCGTTCGATGTGGAAATCGACCTTGACCATCCAGGCCTGTTCCTGGATCTCGGGGTTGATCGCCGGGGCATCGAGGATAAACGCGATCTGACGGTTGAGCTCGGCCTCGTCGTTGCGCTTGGCAGCGATCTGCGCCAACCCCAGGTGCGCCGGGTTGGTGTAGTCGGGGATGCCTTCGTACTTGTCGAGGATGATCCGGTACAGCTCGCCGGCCTCCTCGAGGTCGTTCATGTTCAGCTCCTGGTTGGCGACCATGCTGATCTGCTCGTAGTGCCAGAAGTCGGGATTGTTGCGCACCCAACTGCTAGCCGCGATCAGCGCCAGCACCAGCAGCACGAAGCTGATCCGGCCCAGATGGGTCTTGAGCATCCAGCTCAGCGAGCGTTTGACCAGGTGGCGGCTGACCTTGGCTCCGCCCTCGCGCAGCTTCTGTTCCTGCTCGGGCTTGAACCCGCGTGCGTACTTGAAGTTGGCGCCCTTGATCTCACCGCCGGAAATCGAGGAGTCCTGCCAGTCGGTGGCCAGAAACACCGCGCGTTCGAGCTTGCAGTCGCGCAGGGTCGAGTTCTTGAACACCGAACCCGAGAGATCCGAGCGCGTCAGGTCGAGCTTGTCAAAGGTGGTCTGCTCGAAACGGCACAGGCTCAGGTCCGACTTGGTCCAGCTCCCCTGCTCCACGCGGCAGTCCACGAAGGTCGTGTCGTTCAGCCGGCAGCGCGACAGCTCCAGCCCAGTTGCATGCAGTTCCTCGAGGCGCACGCGGCCCATCACGAGTTCCGAGAACTTGCCTCCCTCGAGTTCGAGCCCCTTGATCGTCACCTTTTGTATTTGAGCGCCGTCGGCCTTGGGCTGCCGTAGCTTGAGGCCGGAGTACTCGCCTTCCTTGATCGCTACGCCGGACAGCTCGGGCTGGTCCAGCTCGAGGCCCACGGCCTTGACCGCCTCCAGAACGCTGCCGCGCAGGTTGACGTCCTTGCCCTTGGCGCCGGATAGATCGACCTTCTTCAGGCTGCTGCGGCTCAAGTCCACGCCATCGAGTTTGGTGCCTGAAAGGTTGGTCCCGTTGAGCTTGGAACGGCTCAGATCGGCCCCGCTTAGGTCGTATCCGGAAAGGTCCATGCCGCTGAGCTTGGCCTTAGACAGATTCTGGCCCGAAAGATCTTTGGTCTTCTGAGCGCTGCGGATAATTTCATCTATCTGGGACATGCGACGACCTCGTTATGCAAAAGTTTGAGCCCGTGTTATCGACCACCAGGTTAGGTCAGTCTATCCAATCGCTACTCCGAGTCAACCGGCCCCAGTAGCGAACGCAGTACGCCGACCAAGGCCCCGCAGGCCGCGGCCGATTGCTGCACAATGGTCGCCGGCACCGCGGCCAGGGTAAAAAATATGCCCTCGGAGCGCAGCATGTGGATCAGCAGCCGCCGGTTGCCCGTAAGAAAGCCGATCAGCAGCAGCAGCATGATCCGCCACCAGATGGCGGGATCGACCAGCAGCAGGCCCAGGGGCCACAACAGCACGGCCAGGCTCAGCAGGCTGGCGATCGCATCCCAGGGCGTGGCCGCACTGCGGTCGAAACGTCGACGACCGGACAAGCGTAGCTGGACCCACATCCGCGAGCGAGAGTAAAAGTTGCGCGCGTTGCGCCAGAAACCGGGGAAGTGGTGGCGCACCTGCAGTCCGGGGTCCATCACGATCGGCCCCACTTGCCACACCCGGTCGCCGAACTCGTAGTCCTCCACATCGGCCCCGAGAAAGCGCTCGTCGAATCCGCCGAGTGCCTCAAACGTCTCGCGGCCGATGGCGCCCAGGTTGGTCTCGAACGAATCGCACAGCATGCGGTCGCCGAACCACAGCTCGGTCAGCCGCGCCTTGTAACGCGGAAACCAGCCGGGATTGAGCGGCTGATGATGGTAGCGCCCGACCAGGGCCGTGGGCGGCCGCGGCACACCGAAGGCTCGGGCAAAGCGTTCGAGCAGGTCCGGCGGGGCCTGGGTGTCGGCGTCGAGAAACAGCAGCAGCTCGCCCTGGGCCACCGCGGCCCCGGCGTTGCGCGCGGCCGCCGGTCCGCCGGGACGCTCGAGGCGCACCACCCGCGCCCCGGCCTGCTCGGCCAGCTCCGATGTGCGATCATCCGAACAGTCGTCAGCCACGATCACCTCACGGTTGCTGTAGGTCTGGGCGGCCAGACTGCTCAGCAGGCCGGGCAGCACCTGTTGCTCGTTGCGCGCCGGAATGATCACCGAAATCATCATCGGCCGCCTCCCTTGATCAGCATCAGCGGCACCCTGGTCCAGGCCCGCGGCGAGTACAGGGCCGAGGGCTGCATAAAGCACGAATGGGTGCAGGCGCAACCGCGGGCGATGCGCTCGCGCTCGCTACGGGCGCGCGGCCCGGCGAGGATCTGTGCCAGGCTTTGTTCGCGCAGGCTGCCCAGCAGCGGACCCGGCTCGCAGAACGAGACCTCAAGCCGCTCGCCGACCACCAACCCCAGGTCCGGCGCCCGGCAGTTGATCCGCGGCGGCCCTCCATCGAGCAGCTCCGTATACTCGTCCCACAGCACGCGCTTGAACGCCGCGCGCAGCGGACCGAGCCCGCGGCGGCCGCGGTAGAGCCCGAACACCAGCTCGCGACACTGGCGCATGCTCTGCGCGCTGGGCGGAGCAATGCCCTCGCCCAAATCCGGGCCGCGATACGGCTCCACATGCGCGTAATCCAGCTGCGGCATATCGCGCCGCATGGCGTTCAACGTCTGATCCAGCGCGCCGGCCGTGCCCTGCATCAGGGTGATCACCGCCTTGAGTTGCAGCCGCGAGTCGGCGCGCAACGGCAGCACGCTGCGGTAGGTTTCGATCAAGCGCTCGTACGATCCGGCACGGCCGCGGATCCGGTCGTGCTGCTCGACGTCGCCGTCCAGCGAGAGGTTGAGCGAGATGCGCCGCCAGGCTCGCTGCTTGAGGATTGCGCTCATCGTCTGCTGCACCTGCCCGGGCTGCCAGCCCGCGGTGGGGATGTCGAGATAACGCGCGCCGCCCTCAGCTCGCACCGCCTCGATCAGTTCAGGCAGATCTTTGCGCACGAACGGCTCCCCGCCCGAGATCGAGAGCTGGCCGATGGGTTTAAGCTCGCGGCCGACCAATCGCGCCTCTTCCACGTTGATCTCAGGACCTTTTAAATTTTGCGGGGCCTGGCGGTTGAAACAATGCACGCAGCGCAACGGGCACTGCTGGGTGACGAACAAAATCAATTGGCGGCCGGGCATACCGATCATCGCCCCTCCCCGCCCAGCGTCTGCGCTGCCTGCCTAAACCACGCCCGGCGCGAGCAATAGACCGGCCCGAGCAGCTCCCAGGGCGCATCGAGTACGCGGCGTGCGCGCCACAGCGAGACTGTTGCGGCCATCAACGCCAGGGGCGCGCCGAGCAGCCGCAACCACAGCGGCCGGAACAGCGGTCCGGGCAGCAGTGGCCGGTTTCGACGCTTCCTGACCAGGACCGAGCCCGCGGCCCAGTCCCGGGCGTGTTGCTGCAACGCCTCGCGGCTGTTGCGCTGAGGCAAGTGCAGCACCCGCGCCGCAGGCTCGAACAGCGGATGGATTCCGGCCTCCAGCGCGCGCAGCAGCAGGTCGAAATCCTCGCCGGTGTTCAGCCGTTGGTCAAAGCCGCTCAGGCGTCGGAACAGACTGCGCGTAATCCCCATGTTCACGCTGCAGATCGAACGCGTGGGGCCGCGCTTCGTCAGGGGGGTCAGGTCGAAGAACGCTGCGAGGTTATCGGCCAACATCCAACGTGTGGCCGCGCCGAACTCTACGGAGCCGCCGCACAGCGGACTGTGCTCAAGGGCCGCGCACAGCGTCGCGGCCCAACCGGGCTGCGGCACGGCGTCGGCGTCGATGAACAGCAGCCTCTCCGCTACGGCCGCGTCCACGCCCATGTTGCGCGCCGAGCCCGCGTTCAACGGCCGGTCGGTATCGATCAGCGTCAGCCGCGGCGTGACCGCCGTGCGCCAGGGATCGAGGCGTCGCGTCCCGCGTTCCATGCCGATCACGATCAGCTCGCCATCGAGTCGCTGCGCCTGCTCCAAGGCCGCGAGCAGCACGCGGTCGATCAGCGGCGCGTCGAGGTGCGGGATCACGATCGAGAAGCGCGGCTCGGCGCTCATCGGTTGCTCCGGACCGGCGGCTCGACACCCGCGGCAAAGCGCCTGGTCACCGAGCAGCGGTCGCACGGCGCGGGCGGCGGCGAGCCGGGATGGGCGAACACGCTGCGCAGGGCCACGAACTTCGGCGAGTTCCAAATTTGGGCGAAGTCGCGCTCGAGCATGTTGCCCCACTGCGCCTGCTCGCCGTAGACGTAGCAGCAGGGGCTGATCGAACCGTCCACGCCGATGATCGCCGAGCGGTAGGGCCACCAGCACGCGCCGTCCACGTTGTCCTTGACGTCGCGACTCGTCGGGTCGTCGCCCGGATCGAGCAGCCAGCGTTGGGCCTGCTCGCCATCGGCCATGTCAAAGGGCAGGTTGGGCGACTCGAAGCTCAATCGATCCGCACCCAGCTCGCGATAACGGCCGATAATCGCCGGCGCCTGGTGCAGATTGTGCCTAAACAGCAGGGTCTGCCACTCGAGCAGCGGACGATCCAGACCCAGCTCGTCGCGGGCTTGGCGCAGTTTGGCCAGCCCGTCCAATGCAGTCTCCAGGCTGCCGCCGGCGCGGTAGTGCTCGTAGACCGCCTGGGTCAGGCCGTCGATCGAGGCCACAATCACGTCGGGCCCGGCGGCCACCAGCTCGCGCGCCCGATCGAGGCTCAGCGGCTGCTGCAAGTTGCTGCTGATCGTCACCGCTAGGTTCATCGAGCGGGCGATGCGCACGATTTCCGGCAACTCCGGGTGCAGCAGCGGCTCACCCCAGCAATAGAGAAACACGTGGAAACTGTGCGCGGCAAAGCGGGCCATGATCCGCTCGGCGTCCTGCAGATCGATGCGTTGCGGCAACGCCTTGTGCAGCCGCGCACCCGTGGCGCACAGCGGACAGTGCAGGTTGCAGTAGTTGGTCACGTCGAGAGTAATCTGCGGCGGCAGCGAGCGCAGCTTGACCCGCCGAGTGCGGAACTCCCACTCGTTAAGCGCCATGTTGGCCAGCCTGCGCGCGGTCATCTTGCGCGCCAGCAGTTCCAGGTAGCCGCGCAGTCGGTTACGACGGCTGCGCGCCACCAGCTCGCGGGCCAGTCGCGCCTGACTCACGCCGCGCCTCCGCGCATCCGCAGCAGGTCCAGTGCGGCGCGTACGCGCAACGCGATCTCTTGCGGCGTGCGCACGGCCAACAAACTGCGCAGCACGTAGCCCGGCCTGAGCACCACCTTGCGGTAGGCCTCGGAGTTGATCCGCGCCAACTGTTCGGGATCGAGCAGCCCGGGATAGGAGGGGGGCGTGAAATCCGGCTGCGGATCAGCGGCCTGCCCGGCCCAGTAATCGCGCTCGATTGTCCCATCGGCCAGCGCCGAGTCGTAGGCCTCGGTGCAGGGCATGGGGATGAAGATCTCGAACAGGTAGTAGTCGGCCTTGAGCGAACGCGCGAACTCGATGGTGCGTTGCGCCGCGTCGAGCCCCTCGCCGGGCAGTCCGAACATGAAGTAGGCCAGCCGACGAATGCCGCGTCGGCGCGCGTGCTCGAACACCCGCCGCGTCTGATCCAGGTCGATTCCCTTCTTGATGTTCTTGAGCACCTGCGGGTCGCCCGACTCCACGCCGAAGTAGATTCGACGGCAGCCCGCGCGGGCCAACACGTCGAGCAGTTCCGCGTCGATGGTGTCCACGCGCGAGCGCAGGTCAAAGCCGATGGGCGCGCCGCGTTGCGCCAGCATCTCGGCCACGGCCAGGGCGCGTTTGCGATCGGCGGTCAGGTTGTCGTCGTAGATGCTGATCTCGCGCGCGCCGATCCGTTTAAGCTCGAGCATCTGCTCAACCACGGCCTCGGCCGAACAGGTGCGCAGTCCATGCGCCAACCGCGGCCGGTCGCAAAACGTGCAGCGGAACGGGCAACCGCGGCTGGTGATCATGCTCAGCACCGGCCGCCCCGCTGCCGGGGCCGAGAAATAGGGCGTCAGCTCGACTCCGGTCCAGTCGGGAAACGGCAGGTCGTCCAGGTTTTCAATCGGCTCGGCGGGCCCTGCGAAAACAACCTCTCCCTCAGCCTGGTACGCCACGCCGCGGATATTGGGCAACGCGCCGCGGGCATGGGCTTCCAACGCCTCGGGAAAGGCATGGTCCGCCTCGCCGCAGAACGCCCAGTCGATCCCCTCCAGCGCCGCTGTCTCTCGCGGATAGATCGTGGGGTGTACGCCGCCGACCGCCACCACCGTGCGCGGCGCGAGGCGTTTAATTGCTCGCGCCAGGGCGATGGTGTTTTTCATGGTGAAGCTGTCCATCGAAATCCCGACCACGTCCGGGCCCGTGGCCGCGACGAGCTGCGCTGCACGCTCGACGCTAAGTCCCAGGGCGTCGGCGTCGAGGTACGCGGCCTGGATCCCCAGGCGCTTTTTAATCCCGGCCCGCAGCGTGAGCAGCCCCAGAGCCGGGAAGCAGCTGAAACGCGTGCCGACCTCCGCGGGCAGAAACAGCGGCCCGTGGTGCAACGGCGGCTGGATCAGCGTTACCTTGCCTGGTTTATTCATCAGCGGTCGCGCACGTACAGCGTCCACCACAGCGTTGCGAACTCGCGGATCACGCGCGTGATGCGCCCAAGGTTGAAGAACTGGCTCTTGCCGTAGGTGCGGAAGTAATGGTGCACCGGCACCTCGGCGATGGCCAGGCCCTGGCGCTCGATCTTCTTGACCAGCTCGACACAGACCGCACCGCCGTTGCAGGTCAGATCAAGCGACTCCAGGGTCCGGCGTTGGAACAGTCGGAAGTCGCAGTCCACGTCGCGCACCCGCAGGCCGAACATCAGTTTGGCTGTGTAGTGGTAGACCCGCCCAAGCAGGATGCGGAACCAGGGATCCGAGCGCGTGATCTTGTAGCCGTTGACCACCGGCGTATCCGGGCCGATGCGTTGCACCAACAGCGGTAGCTCGCGCACGTCGTATTGGCCGTCGCCGTCGGTGTAGAACACGTAGGGCATCCGCGCCTCGGAGAGCAGCCGGGCGATGGTGCGGCCGTAACCCTGGTTGCGCTCGTTGAACAGCACTCGAACCCGGGGATCGTCGGCCGCCAACTCGCCGAGCAGCTCGCGCGAGCCATCAACGCTCTCGTCGTCGACGATCACGATCTCATAGTCCTCAGCCACCTGCTGCGCCACCTTGCCCGCCAGCAGCACCAGCGTACCGATGGTTCCCAGGTCGTTGAGACACGGGAAGCAGATACTGATCCCGGGCAGGCGTTGCTGCTGATCGAGCGTTGATTCAGGCGGTGCCGACATATCTCCTCGTTAAACCCTCGCGAACGATGCGGCTTAGAGTCGTCCAATTTACCGTAAACGCCCTGATATTTGCCAGCTTACGTCATACGGCGGCATACGCTGTCCAAATTTGACAGCCGGTCGGCGCCCGGGTTACAAAACGATGCACTGGCTGATTCGATTTCAAGGAGGTTTTAATGCGTAGCTATTCGCTGACCATCGCCCTAAGCGTGTTGATGGTGCTGGCTTTGGCCCTGGGCGCCACCGCCCAGAACCAGGTTCCGCCCTCCAAGGGCTTTTGGGGCATACAGGAGGGCAAGCTGATTCAGCTGCTCAGGCCGGATGTCGAGGTCAAGGACTACGAGGGCAAGAGCGTCAAGGGCTTCCCCAAGAACACCCAGTTCAAGGTGTTCGACAGCAAGCCGCGCTTCGTGATGTGGGATGACTTCGTCGATCCTGGCAACGGCACGGCCGTGATGCTGGTCTATGAGGGCAAGAAGCTCGTCGACGGTCAGGTGATGCAGACCGATCGCTGGCAGCTGGACATGTACGTGCGCCAGGGCGACGGGATCAGCGTGCAGACCGCGGCGGTGCCCGACCAGCAGAATATGCAGCAGGTCTACTTCGCCTCGCCGCTCAAGCCTGGCTACTACGTGCTGTACTTCGGCGACAGCATGTCCAAGGTCATTCAGGACAAGTACAAGAACAACCTATTCGTGTTCGAGGTCAAGTAATCCTCATCCGTTGATTGAAAAGGGGAACACGGCGTCTTGACGCCGGACACCCTTGGCGTAAAACTTCAAGCTTCCCAGCCCGTGACAGACGTCGATGCCGCGGTGAGAGGTGTCCCCGATGCCCAAAAAAAAGAGTAGGACGTCCAAGGTTAAGACCAAGGCCAAGGCCGCGTCCGACTCGACCCTGCCGCTAAATCTCGAGCAGCGCAGCCGGCAACGCGGCGGTCCGCTGGAACAGATCAAAAGCCTACTGAGCGATCACAAGCAACTGGCGGACGAGCGCACCGACGAGCTGTCGCGAATGATCCTCACCGAGCTGCAGAACATCAACGCCCAACAGGTGCCCGACTCGCTGGTGCTGGGGCTGGCCGACGCGCTGGAGTTGCAGCAGCAGGGGCACGAGCTGGGATTGTCGGACAACGCCCTGACCGTACTTAGGCGGCGCTACCTGCGCCGGGACGAGAACGGCCAAACCATCGAAACCCCGGGCGAGATGTTCCAGCGCGTGGCAACGGCCGTGGCTGCGGCCGAGGCGTCCTGGGGCGGTAAGCGCGAGGTCGAACGCTGGCGCAAGCGCTTCCTGGAACTGATGGTCCAGCGGCAGTTTCTGCCCAACTCGCCCACGCTGATGAACGCCGGCCGCGAAAACGGCCAGCTCTCGGCCTGCTTCGTGCTGCCGGTCGGCGACTCGATGGAGAGCATCTTCGAGGCGGTCAAGAACACCGCGCTAATCCACAAGACCGGCGGCGGCACCGGGTTCTCGTTCAGCCGCATCCGCCCCAAGAACGACCGCGTGGCCAGCACCGCGGGGATCAGCTCCGGACCGCTGAGCTTCATGAGCGTGTTCAACACCGCCACCGAGACGGTCAAGCAAGGCGGCGCACGACGCGGCGCGAACATGGCCGTGCTGCGGGTCGATCACCCGGACATCATCGAGTTCATCACGGCCAAACGCGACCTGGAGACGCTGACCAACTTCAACGTCTCCGTGGCGCTGACCGACGCGTTTTGGAAGGCGCTGGAGCGCGACGGCGAATACGAATTGATCAACCCGCGCAGCAACGAGGCCGCGGGCAAACTGCGGGCACGCACGGTCTTCGAGCTGATCGTCAACATGGCCTGGTCCAGCGGCGAGCCGGGGCTGGTGTTCATCGACCGCATCAACCAGTTCAATCCCACGCCGCAGGTCGGGCTGATCGAGAGCACCAACCCCTGCGGCGAGCAGCCGCTGTTGCCCTATGAGGCGTGCAACCTGGGCTCGATCAACCTCGCGCAATTCGCCTCGGGCGCGCAGGTCGATATGGAGCGCCTGGGCCAGGTGGTGCGCGACGCGGTGCGCTTCCTCGACGACGTGATCGAGGTCAACTGCTATCCACTCGAGCAAATCCGCGAGACTACCTTGGCCAACCGCAAGATCGGCCTGGGCGTGATGGGATTCGCCGACCTGTTGATCAAGCTGGGCATCCCCTACGACTCGACGCGGGCGCTCAAGCTCGGCGAAAAAATTGCCGCCTTCATCCGCAAGCAGGCGCGCGAAGCAGGCGCCGAACTCGCGGAGCAGCGCGGCAAGTTCCCCAACTGGGAGAAATCGGTCTTTAAAAAACAGAACCTGCCTCAGCGCAACGCCACGCTGACCACCATCGCGCCCACGGGCACGATCAGCATCATCGCCGGCTGCTCGTCGGGGATCGAGCCGCTGTTCGCGGTCAGCTACTTTCGCAAGGTGCTCGACGGCGACGAGCTGGCCGAGGTGCATCCGGAATTTCTGCGGATCGCTCGGGAGCAGGGGTTCGCGTCCAAGCGGCTGCTGGACAAGCTGGCGAGCAGCGGCTCGCTGGCCAAGGTGCCCGGCGTGCCCGACGATTTGCGACGGCTGTTCGTCACGGCCCACGAGGTCAAGCCCGAGTGGCACGTGAAGATGCAGGCCGCATTCCAAAAGCACGTGGACAACGCGGTGAGCAAGACCGTCAACCTGCCGCAAAACGCCAAACCCGAGGACGTGGCCCAGGTCTACCGCCTGGCGCACAAGCTCGGGTGCAAGGGCTGCACGGTCTACCGCTACGGCAGCCGCGAGAGCGTGCTCAACATCGGCGCGCCGGGGACCAAATCCGAAAAGCCCGCGCAACCGCTCGGCGCACGTTCCCGTCAGCCGCGCTCGCGCTCCATACCGCGCGAGCGGGACAAGGTGCTGCGCGGCTACACCGAGCTGTACGACACTGGTTGCGGCAAGCTCTACGTTACGGTCAACCGCGACATCGAGGGGCTCTCCGAGGTCTTCACCTCCACCGGAAGGCGCGGCGGATGCCCCAGCCAATCCGAGGCGATCAGCCGTTTGGTGAGTTTGGCCCTGCGTTGCGGCGTGAATCCCGAGGCGATCGTCGATCAGCTCAAGGGAATCCGTTGCTACACAGTAGTGCGCCGCGCCTCGAAAAACGGGCCCGAAGAGGCCAACGGCTCACGCCTGATGAGCTGTCCGGCGGCCATCAGCCAGGCGTTGGTCAAGGTGCTCAACGCCTCCGAGGTCGATGCGCCGGGCGAGTCCGGATCGTCCCCTTTGACGGACGAACGCCAACGGCACCAGTCACTGTCAGCCGGGGTCTGCCCTGATTGCGGCGGATTGCTGGCCGGGGACGGCGGGTGCGTGATCTGCCCGGCCTGCGGCTTCTCGCGCTGCGGCTGAGCCCCCCCCCCCCCCCCCCCCCCTCCCCCCCCCCCCCCCCCCGTGCGTGGCGGCGGGG
>JAVCCG010000033.1 GCA_030765605.1 Candidatus Alcyoniella australis | reverse complement strand
GGATTGCGCGCAGAATTATAGGTACTGCCGGACAAGGTTTCTATAATGTAGCGCTTCACCATTGTTCGACCTGTCGGCTACACGGTTTTCACCACGACCATCAGTCAACACTATTCGATTTTTTGGTGCGATCACTGTTGTGGATTTAATATAATACGTAGTACGTATTCCCAACTGCGTCAAGGCATATGGTTGGTAAAAGTATTCAAATATTAACTGATTTTATCTCTAACCAAGATGAGTTGACAATAATTCGGGCTAGCGACTTGCCTCGGCACTTCTTGAAAAAACGATCGCATCGACAACGTCACGCAAGGGCCCGCTGGCGTACGAGGTCGGTGTGCCGAACCCGATTTTGCGATCAATCCAGGTTCCGCGCGGCACTGATCTTAGTGGCAGGAAAAACTGCTCCCCCTGCTGGCTGAGCATTGCTTCGAGCGAACCTTTGCGAAGTCGGACCAATGAATCACATCCGTCTTCCGGGGTCGGATACAGTCGGGAACCTTCGCCGTACAGCAACCAGACGATGTAGGTGGAGCCGGGCATGGATTGCTCAAGCTCAGTGACAACGCTCGACCACATGGGCCGGTCATGCCCGTCGGGACCAAATCGCAGAGAGGTGGAAGATCTGCAGAGGTGAAGGTTGTGCCCCAGCAACACGATGCGTTCGCCAGGCCTGAGTTGCGCAAGCAGGCTCATCCTCTCAAACATCAGAGCTTCCCGTCGCACGAATCTTGCGCGTTGAGCGTCGAGGTCATTGCCCGCAGCCGACCAGTCGATTGCGATTTCGTAGGACAATGCCAAGAGTTGCAGATCGCGAGCGACAATCCCAGCGGCGTCATCCCCGCAGGATGTGTCAAGCCTGTCCCGGGCCGCACTAAAGTCTTGGGCCAGCGTCCTGATGCGGGCGATTTCAGCCCTGCCGCCCGATCCGCTTGGTGGGGTCAGCGCTGCACGCAATTGATCGACAAACGGGTCTGCCGAGCATTGCGCAAGGGCATCGCGAGCGTCCCGGTAACCCCCGCCGGGCTTGGCATCGAAGTCAAATCCGTATAGTTCGATCCGTCGGCCGTCAATGGATCGCGCTTCTTCGCTGAGCTCGTGCACGTCTTTCCAAAAAGAGCGTTCGGCTGTGATGAAGCGCTCTTCGCAAGAGGCCGGTGGTACGGGAGGAAACGGACTGAGTTCACGGCGTTCAGAATCGGTGTTGCCGCGAAAGCCGTAGAGCACCACCTGATTGAGCCAACCCTCATCGCCGGTTCGCAGGAACTCGTCGATGCGACGGGCATCGGAGCCGCCGATCTCCATCGCGATCAGGCGCACTCCCTGATCGATGACCAGCGTTCGCAGAAACGCCAGCCGATAGCCGTACTTCTCTGCTACGAAGTGGTCTCCCTCACCCAAAGCGATGAAACGCTTTCCAGCCGCAGCATCGGCAAGCTCGCGCACAACATCGTTGCCGAGCAATCCCTGTTTCAGGGAGCCCAGCTCAAGGGCGTTGGTATAAATCAAATCTTCCTGATGTGCGTGTGAGATTGCGCAGCAGCAAAGAGTGCCTACCAACAAGGCCGAGAGCGCCATGGCGGACCACCTGTCCAGGCCCCACCCGGTCCGTTTTTTATACCAAGCGAGATAGGGAACGAGAGTTCTCATAATTCATTCTTCGCTCAGGGAACGAATGCGCACAGCTCCTGGATCACCCGTTGCTGATCCTGCTGGGACATGCCGTTGTAGAACGGCAGCCGCACCAGCCGACTGCTGACGTCCACGGTCACCGGGCATTCCTCGGCCCGCGCACCCAACTTGTTTCCCATCTTGGACTGGTGCAGCGGCAGGTAGTGAAACACCGCGTAGATCTCGCGTTCGCGCAGATAGGCCAGCAGTCGATCGCGCGACTGATTGGTGGGCATCAGCAACTGGAACATGTGGTACGGCTGCTCGTATTCGGGCGAGACATGGGGCAGCCAGACCTCGCAATCTTGCGCCCAATCCATCAGCTCGTCGTGGTAGCGCTCCCAGATGGCGCGGCGACCGGCCTGGATCCGCTCCCGCGCTTCGAGCTGGGCAAAAAGAAACGCGGCGTTGATTTCCGAGGGCAAATAGCTCGAGCCCAGGTCGACCCAGGTGTACTTATCGACTTCGCCACGGAAGAAGCGCGAGCGATTGGTCCCTTTTTCGCGGATGATCTCGGCGCGTTCGATGTGCCGCGGGTCGTTGATAATCAACGCGCCGCCCTCGCCGCAGGTCACGTTCTTGGTCTCGTGGAAGCTCAACGTGGCCAACTCGCCGAAGGTGCCCAGCGGACGTCCGCGATAGGAGGCGAACAGGCCGTGGGCATTGTCCTCGATCAGCGCAATGTTGTGGCGATCGCAGATCTCGCGGATTTGATCGTATTTGCAGGCAACCCCGGCGTAGTTCACCGCGACCAGAGCGCGGGTGCGTTTGCTGATCAGCCCCTCGATCAGGCACTCGTCGAGGTTCAGGGTGTCGGGCCGGATGTCGATCCAGACCGGCTTGGCCCCGCGCAGCACAAAGGGATTGACCGTGCTGACAAAGGTGAACGAGGGCACGATCACCTCGTCGCCGGGCTTGAGGTCGAGCAGCAGCGCGCTGAGCTCCAGCGCGTGGGTGCACGATGTGGTGAGCAGCACCTTGGGCGCGCCGGTTAGCTTTGCGAGCAGCTCGTTGCAGCGCCGGGTGTATTCGCCGTCGCCCGAGATCCAGCCGCTTTCAATGGCGCGGGACACGTACTGAAGCTCGTTGCCCGTCAGATGGGGGCGGTTAAATGGGACCTTCTCAATTTGTCGTTTGGGCATCAAACCTCCGTCAATCCACACTACGGCAGTACGGCTCGAGGATCGCGTGCCAGTTAGCCTCGGCCCGCAGCCGGCGGAAGTTGCCGTACATCCCGCCGATCACGCGGTTGAGCATGATGATGTTCGGCGGAGCATCGAATTTGCGCATCATCATATAATTTTCAGTGCCCCACTGCTGCATCTTCTCGTGGACGTCCGATAGATGCATCGGGTAGGGCGCGTCGCGGCCAAACGGCTCGAGACCGATCTCGCAGGCCTGGCGATAGATCTGCGGATCGGGGCGATCGTCGTCCAGCACGCGAATTCCCAAATTATCGCAGTCCTCGGGCAGCCGCTCGAAGCGGCGGTGGAAACCGTCGCTGAGCGTTTGTTGGTAGGCCTGTACGAACTGTGCGGGGAATTTTTTAATGCAGCCGAAGTCGTAGATCACCAGCCGGTTTCGGCTATCCAGGGCGTAGTTGCCCGGATGCGGGTCAGCGTGCAGCACGTGCAAATCGAACACCTGATGCAGCAGCAGCTCGAACAGCCGCGCGGCAAGCTCGTTGCGCAACGACTGATCGACACGATCCGAGCACAGCTCGTCCCACGAACGCCCCTCGAGATAGGTCATGGTCAGCACGCGTTGCGAGCTGTAGTCGTCCAGCGGCTCGGGGATTAATACGTCGTCGCGGTCGCGTAGCAGCTTGCGGAACAGCTTGAGGTTGTACGACTCGATCTCGTAATCCAGCTCCTCGGTGATCAGCTCGCGCACCTCCTCGAAAAATTTATCCACGTCGGCCTTGAACCAGGCGCGGCCGATGGTGCGCACCAACGAGCGCAAATTGGACAGGTCGCTCTCGACCATCTGATCGACGTTGGGGTACTGGATTTTAACGACCACCTCGCGGCCGTCTTTAAGTACCGCGCGGTGCACCTGGCCGATGGAGGCCGAGGCGTGGGCGGTCTGGTCGATGCTCTGAAACAGCTCCTCTGGCTCGCGTCCCAGCTCGCTGAGGAACTGCTCGCGCAACTGTGAGAACGGCACGGGCGGCGCGGTGCGCTGGAGTTGCGAGAGCACCTGCGTGATTTCCGGCGGCAGGATGTCCGCGGCGAGGCTGATCTGCTGGCCGAGCTTCATTGCCGCGCCCTTGAGCTCGCCGAAGGTTTCGACCACGCGCTGGGCGTTGCGGGTGTGGGCCTTGGACAGCGAGTCGCGGCGTTTGTCCTGGGACAGGAACGTATCCTTGATGCGCTCGCCCAGGTACGAAGATCCGACCCGCGCGCTGAGCCCGCCGAGCTTGAAGAAACGCCCGCCGCGCGTGGTGTGGACTTTCTTTTCCGACGCCATTTTGTCTCCGTCCGAATTGTCGGACGTTACGATACCATCGGCCGCGTAACGGACAAAGCAACGTGCAACGCTGCGCTTTCCGCGACAGGGAGGTGGGGAAAGATCGTGAAAACGATCTTTGTGTGTAGGCTCGCAGCGGCGGCTTTGAGCCGCCACAAAAAACGCATATTTCCCTGGTCGTTCTACGCCGATCTGCCCCGCGTCGCGGGGATCATCGTTGAGCTACGAGTTTGATCCACTTGCGAGTTTTGCCCGGCTCAAAGCCGGGCGCGGAGAGGCTCGTGGCGTTACGACCAGCGAACTACGCGAGTTTTGTGGCACCTCAAAGGTGCCTAGGGCATTACGCAGACCGAGGGGTGGGGCCTACTGCAGTAGTCTCCGGCCCATAGGCCGTCGCGGTAATCGTCCATGGTGGCGCAATCAACGCCCGGGCTTTCGGAGGGTTGATCCGGCCCCCAAGGAAGGTACGAGAGGATCGTTCCGTCCGGGTCGGTCCAGACGTCGTCTTCGTCAATGTCGTTGGCGCCGATCCACCAATCGTCATCGATCAGCCCCAACAAGGTGTTGGTCAGGAACAACTGATCGTCCGCGTCAAGGGGGACCGCCAGGCTGCCGCCCAGGTACTGGCAGTAGTTCAGGGCGTTGTGCCACGAGCAGGAGGTGTGCCAGACGCCGAAGGTCCGTCCGCCGAACTCGTATTCCTCGAACGTCCCCGCGCCGTTCTTGCAGTCGAGCCACTCAAAACCAAAGAGCTGGCGCTGTTCCACGTGCGTGTAGGTTGCGTCGATTGCGTCCAGATGGTCGTCGGTGGAGTAGGGCTTGTTGGCGTCCGCGTCCATTGCCTCGGCGATCTGTTCGGCGTACTGGTCGATCATCGCGTGCAGCACCTCGGGGTCGAACACGTACAGCGCCGAATCGAAAGTCTCGAGGAAATACAGGAACCAGTCGGTGTCTTGGATCATCGTCAAGAAGTGTGCGGGCTTGCCGTGGCCCCACGGGGCCTCCCAAGTGATCGGGTCGACGTTCATTCCGGCAACGGTAAAGGAGTAGTCGTTGTCCCAGGGAATGAACACGAAGCCGCGCTGGGGGTGGTTGTAGATGTACCAGTTGTCGCCGCCGGCCCAATAGCCGTCGACCTGGGGGATGACCGCCTCGCCGACCCACATCTGCACTGCCTGCTCCAGGTCTACAAGCTGTTCGAGCTGCTCCAGGGTCAACTCGGAATCGAACTGTTCCCAATCGCTGATATCCGGGTCGGACTCGTTGGTCTGCTTCTCGCCGGTTTTATATAAGTTGCCCTCGGCTGCGTCCTTACCGAAGTTACGCTCTAGAAACTCCTGGTCCACATGCTCGATGTTGGTGAACAGACCATAGTACTCGCCGTTGACCATCAGCCGCGCGCTGTTGGCGCACGGTGCAGACAAGCCAAGCTCGCGGAAGTACCAGAAGGCGATTCGTTCGCGCAGCATGCTCGGGTCGTTGTGCGGCGCGTCGAGATTGACCTTGCGCATGCCGTGCCAGCGACCGCTGTCGTCGTACTGCTTGAAAGAGATGTTGAACTGCATCTTATCGGGGCTCGATCCCCAGTTCAGCTCGCTGCCCTTGAGTCGGATCGCGGCGTTCTCCACGACCTCGTCAGCGTACTTAAAGGAGATCAAAGGGTGGTAGGGCTTGGTCGGCAGTCCCTCGTCCATGCGATCGGCCCAATTGGCCCACTCGTACTGCAGGTTGGCCCACTGGCCGGGGTCGATCTGGATATCGTAAGTCGGAAGCTGATCTGGGTCGAACACCTCGTCGCAGGCGCCGGGGAGATCAATGTCGTCGTCGTCGTCGCCGGTGTCATCGTCTGCGGCATCGTCGTCATCATCATCGCCCGATTCGTCGCAGGCGATCGAGAGCAGGCCCAGTAAAAGCATCAGGCAGATTGCGAAAATTGTGAACCGCGAGATGTTCATTTTCAGCGCCATCCTTATTTGTCGGCAGTGCAAACGGAAGGACGGGGACGTGCGCAGTAGTCGTCACTCCACAGTCCGTCGTAGTATTCGATCATCTGGACGCAGTCGATGTGGTCGTGTTCCGAAGGCTGTCCAGGGCCCCAGAACAAGTGGCTCAACGGATTGCCCGCAGCGTCGGTCCACAGGCCTTCCTGGGTCAGGTCGTTGGCACCGATCCAGACCTTGCCCGGGGCCATGCTGAACAGCGCGTTGCTCAACAACGTCTGTTCGTCCGCGTTGCGCGGCACTGCCAGGTCGCCGCCGAGCAGTTCGCAGTTCTCCCGGGCGCGGTTCCATGAACACGGGGTGGTGATCACCTGGTAATCGACGGACCCGGCCACCAGCGTCTGGTGTTCGACCTCGCCGCCAGCGCAGTTCAGCCAGCCCTGCGAGAACTCCCATCGTTTCGCAATATGTTGGCGCAGGTTGGACTCGGCCTGCTGGTGCTCGACCAGCGTGAAACTCGGGTTGGGATCGGTTGCCATCGCGTCCTCGATCTGGTCCGCGTATAAGTCGATCCGCTGATTAAGCAGCTCCGGATCGTAGTAAGTCCGTGCGCGTTCGATCTCTGAAAGATAGCGCTGGTACCAGCCGTTGTCAGTGAGTACTGTCAGGAACTGTTTGGGCTTTCCATGCCCCCAGCTGCTGACGAAATCGATCAGGTCCAACTCGTATGGGGCCAGATCGAACGAGTAGTCGATGTCCCAGGGGATGAAGATGAACCCGCGCTGGGGGTGATTGTAGAGGTAGTAGTTCACCGCGCCGGCGAAGTAGCCGTCCAGGTGCGGCGCCAGCGCCTCGCCCGCCCACTCGACGATCGCCTCGTCCAGGTCGGTGATCGCGTCGAGCTCGTCGAGGTTCAGGTCAGCCTCGAACAGCTCCACATCGCTCATGTCCGGGTCGGACTCGTTGGTCTTCTTCTCGTAGATGAAGTGCGACATGCTCTTGTACAGGTTGCCCTCGTCCTGTTTGCCGAAATTGCGCCGCAGGAACTCCTGGTCAACGTGTTCGATGTTGACGTAGAGCCCGAAGTACTCGCCGTTGATGTTGAGCTTAGCGTGGTTGACGCACGGTGCGGGCACGCCCAGGTCGCGGAAGAACTGCATGCCCAAGCGGTCGTGGAAAATGGTGTGATCGCCGTGCGCGTTGTCCAGGTTGAGCTTGCGCATGCCGCGGAAGCGTCCGTCCTCGTCGTACTGTTTGAACGAGATGTTGAATTGCATCTTGGGGTCGGGCCACCAGTGGTCCGGGCTGCCGCGCAGTCTGATCGCCGCGTTGCTGATCGTCTCGTCGCCGTAGCGGAACTCGATCAGCGGGAAGTACGACCGGGGCTCAGGGATCTCCATGCCGTATTGGTAGTTGTAGAGCAGCTCGTCCCAGTCGGACTGGGCGATCTGGATTTCGAATAACGGCAGGTTGTCCTGTTGGTAGATCTCGTCGCAAACCGCAGGCAGCTGATCGTCATCGTCGTCGTCGTCAAGATCATCGTCGTCTACGCTGTCGTCGTCGTCTCCGCTGTCTTCTTCTTTTTCCTCGTCCGGGCTCTCACAGCCGGGCAGCGCCGTGAAACACAGGATCGGAATCAGCAACAGCCAAAACAACCGCATCACTGACAGGGGTCGTTGGCCTCGCGCGGGGTGCCCAGGTCGCCATCGGACATCGCGCTGGTGGAGAAGCGCCAGGCCGCCATGTCGTCGTTGGCTGTCGTGTCCTCGGAGCCCGGACAGAGGGCCAGGCTGGCGCCCTTCACCGGGTCGTAGTCCATCGCGGCTTCGTCGTAGACAACTTGGTCGATTACTTCACCGGAGCAGGTGAGGCTGACCGTATCGCCGGAGTTGCCCAGGTTGTATTCGCCCCAGGTCCAGTCGGGCTGGGCCGGGCTTTGGTTGTCATCCAGGCCGATGCCCAAAATCAGATAGCCGTTGGCCGGGAGCGCGAGGTCGGTCTCGATCGTACTGAGATGCTCTTCGTTTTCGTCGCTGAAAACACAGCCGCGCAGGTTGAACGCGGTCTGGGTCGTGTTAAGCAGCTCGACCCACTCGCCCACGATGTCTTCCAGTGCCAGCGGGTCGTACATGATTTCGGTGAATAGCGCCTCGCCCGCCGCAGGTTGCGCCGGGTTATCTACGTCGTCGTCATCGTCATCGTCGTCGTCGCCCGAGTCGCAGGCCGCGCCCATGGCCAGCAGTGTTGCCAACAGCATGGCCAGCAGCGCCCAATGCCAAAGGCCGATAGTTTTACGGGACATGCGATCTCTCCTTTGGATAGTATTCATCATTGAGCATTGTCATGCCGATGGGGCGACGATGCCAGCCTTTTTTTAATTCAGTTGGTCATGAAACGCGCGGCCCTTACCTCGTGTGCTCCGCCGTGTTCGAACATCCCCATGCGCATCGTGTTGTAGTATTTCGAGAAACCGCGCTTGGTCAGACGAAAACGCTGCACTAGGTCCACGACCCACTGCGGAATCAGCGACTCGCACTTGATCTCAAGCACCACGGGCGATTCAAAGAATTTGCTGGTGTGCGCGTCGTCGAAATGGAACATGTCATGCTCGTCGATATTCAGATTGGCGCTGCCCCGGGCCAGGGCGCCGGAGAGCCGCCGGTCAAAGGTGATCCGCACGTAATTATCGATGTCGCTGACGTACGCCTCGCGCCGATAGCGCACGTGGGCCATGGGAATCGCCTGAAAAGACTGCGTGACATTGGTGAAGCTGGCAAAGGCATCCTCGATATTGGACTCGGGGCTTTGGCTGTTGTCGTCGACATCTTCCGGAGAGAGCAGGATCTTGGGCCAGATCGCCGTGCTGATGCGTTCTCTGGTTTTCCAGACGATCTGCCCCTGGCGGCGTTTGACCTCCAGAAACAGAGTTCCGTTGGGCTGATTGCCGAAAAAACGCACGCGCGGTTTGAGCCGCGAGTTGACCTTCAGATGGTTGGCCATGTAGAACGCCAAATCAGGGGTGTCAAGGTAGAGGCTGTGAACGGTGTAGTTGCCCAAGCCGTCCTCGGACAGCGGGTCGGGGTGCGAGAAAAACCTTATATAATCCCTGATCTCAGCGCTTAGAGACTCCGGTATTAGGAATTTGTTCTCATAACGCTTGATCGAGCTTACAGTGCCGTATCTACCGTTGCTGCTCATTTTCGATCCCGCCTGGTTGACTCTCAAATGCTGACGCCGTACGCCCAAGTCATTGGGGACCAAGGGCGCGGTTAATCTCGAAGCTTCCATGCAACATAAGTAGCACAAAGCGTGCCGGGCTCTCTATGATATGAATCACCTTTAATAACAATATGTTAATTAACCTTATCGTCATGGTGAAGCGCTATGATAGCGTTACTAAATGTAGGGCCAATAACTATTTGTAATAATTTTTAATCGTTGGGGGGTATGTCAGTGGGGCGGCTGTGCGCTGTGGATTTCGCCCACGGCGCGCAGCAGGTCGATGCGCACCTGGGAAAGCAGGGCCCGAAACTCGACTCGGGCGCGTCGTACCTGCAGCAGCTCCAATTGCAGATCGATCAGATCCAGCGGATCGGCCTCGGGGTTGGCGCGGCCCAGCTCGATGGTCTGGCGCACCTGGTCCTCCAGGCGGGTCAGGGTGGCGGCGAACTGTTCGTTGTCGTCCCACAGCCGTCGATACTCGGACAGCGCCTGGTCGAGCTCGATGGCGATTTGGCCTTCGATGCCGCGCAGCCGCGACAGGTCGCGCTGCATTGCCAGTTCCTCAGCCCGCACGCCCACGCGGCCCAGGTTGAAGATCGGCAGGGCAATGCCGAAACGCAGCTCAGCCCAGTGCTCGGTCTCGTCGTTGTCCTCGTCGTACTCGCGGCGGTACGAGGGCTCGACAAAGCTGATCCAGGGGATGGTTCGGACTCGTTCGAGGTGACGGCGCGCCTGGGACAGGCGATAGTTGCTCGAGGTCTCGAGCAGCTCGGGACGCGCGGCAAAGGCCTCTGAGAGCAGTTGCTCGCGGTCGAGCTCGATACGCTGTTCAAAGACCGGCTCCAGCGCGGGGAGCGTTTCCAATCCCACGGCCGCGGCCAGCGAACGTTGCAGCGTACGCAAATCGTTTTCGCGCTTTGACAGCTGTTGTTGCGCGTTGAACAGCTCGAGCTCGGCGTTGACCAGCTCGATGTTGGTGCGCTCGTTGATCGCGGCCTGAGTGCGCAGCAGATCGAGTAGCTGCGAGCGGTACTGCACTTCGCTGTGGCAGATCTCGACCAGACCCTCGAGCCTGACGATCTGCGAGAATCCCAGCCGCACCCAGTCGCTGCGGTCGATCTGTTCGGCGATCAATTCGGACTGCGAAAGATCGGCCCGCGCCTCGTCCGCGTCGCGCGTGGCCGCGCGCTCGCCGACGTAGGGGGTGCTGAAGCGCAGCCCGAGCTCCAGCGAGTGCAGGGTGCCGTCCAGGTCGTGCGACGAGAGCTGTCCGACCCGCAGCTCGGGGTCGGGGAAAGCGCCGCTGACACGCGCCTGTGATCGCGCCAGCTCGATGTCGCGGGCCAGCGCGTCCAGGGAAAAGTCGTTTTGCAACGCCAGCTCCACCGCGGCCTGCTCGTCAAGGGTTCGGCCAGCGGCATATTCGGAGTGGTAGGAGGGCACGTCGATGGCGGATGCTGCGCGGGGTGCGGGCGCGGGATTTGGGTGGTAGCAGCCCACGCCGATCCAGGCGACGATCAGCAGCAACTCCACCACGGGCAGTTTTCGGCGGATCATTGCTCCGGCTTGTCGATCAGCACGACCCGCACCTGTTCACCGGGCAGCAGGGCGTGTCCCTGGTCGAGCTCAACGTAGACTTGGCGCGCCCAGGTCTGCTGCTGTCCGATGAGCAGCCGCAAGGGCAGGAGAGTGAACCCCGGATGGACAAAGACGATCGTGCCGCCGGTTTCCACGATGCCCGGTCGTTTGCTGCCGACCATGACCCGCGCTCCGCGGACCATTGGCAAATTGTTCTGCTCGGGCACGTAGGCGTTGACGTGGGTCGTCTCGAGTTGCTGGACAATCAGCAGCGGGATAAAGGCGTCGACCGTATCTCCCGTTGCGGCAAACCGCTCGACCACTACTCCGGCGCACGGCGAGAGCAGGGCGCCGGAATCGGGCGCGGCCAGCAGTTGATCGAGCCCTTGCTGAAGTTCGACGGGAGCTTGCTCTCCGGTCTGCTGCGCCAGCAATGTACGCTGGCGCGCGACCTTGGCGCGTAACGCGGCGCGTCGCAGCCGCAGTTGGGTCAACTCGCTGGAGCGCACCACTCCGGCATCGCGCGCCTGCTCGAGGCGCTTGATCTCGGAGTTCAGCGCGCTGCTCTCGGCCTCGTCCGCGGCCAGACCGCTCAGCTCATCGCGCAGACGCGACTGGAGCGTGAACAGGTCGCTGCGAACGCGCAGCCCGTCTGCCAAAAGCGCGTCCATGCCTTGGACCCGCCCCAATAATTGTCCGGCCTCGACCCGATCGCCGATATCGACCCTCAGCTCGATCAGTGTGCCGGGAAGTTGTGCGCTGACGTTATGCCGCAGCGCCTCGACAATGCCCACGTAGTTGCCCGGGCTGCGGTACGCGCCGTAGAGCCAGGCCGCGGCCAGCGCGATCAGCACCCAGGCGATCCAGAACCAGGCGCGCGAGCGCATCAGCCGCAAGTATCCATGCTACAGCTCCACCGAGCCTTCTTGGCTGATAAACTTCAGTCCCTGGATCCCCTCGACCTTGCCCAACTCGAGCAGCAGTTGTTCGGCCTTGTCGATGTTGCGCAGGCGTAATTGGTAGGTGTAGTCGATCAAGGTGCCCTGAGCCAGTTCGTTCATCGCCACCAGCGAGAAGCTGCGCGTGCCCGAGCCCAGCAGGCCGCGCACCTGTTCCAGCGACTCGGAACCCGGGGCGAGCTGGAAACGGATCGAGCCGTTGTGCTGGCGCAGCGAGCCGATGTTGCCCCATTTCATGCCGATCGCCAGCAGGCAGAAGGTCAGGGTGCCCAGGATGCCCACGGCGAAGCTCTGCGCGCCCGCGGCCACGCCGGTGCCCAACGCGGAGAAGACGAAGATGATGTCGCGCGGATCGCGCAAATTTGTGCGGAAGCGGATGATCGCCAGCGTGCCGAACACGCCGATGCCGCGCGCCACGTTGTCGCCGATGGCCATCATCATCATGCAGGTCACTACGCTGCCCAGCACCAGTGCCTGGGTCAGCGACTTGGACCAGGAGAGCCCCTCGTAAGTAAACTGATATGTCTTGGAGATCATGCTGCTGAGCAGTACCGCAATCAGAAACGAGAGCAGGGCAATCTGCCAGGAGATCATCCCCTGGTGATATGCGCCGAAAAGCTCTGCCAAGACAATCCCCCGTTCGTGCGAACTCAGTGTGCGGCCGAGCGAAGATTAGCATAGGAAATAACCGCAATCCAGTAGGTAGTTAGCCGACGGAAATAATTGTGCGCAATCGGCGTCGGAGCGCCAGGGCACGGCGCGCAGCGGTTGACAGTGCGGCTTGTCAACGCATCTAATGGGTGCCAGACAACCGCCCGCCTCGATTCGGCCTTGGGACGGAGTAGCGCATCATGAATCCGCTCGTGCAGCTTGAGGCGCAGGCAGAATACGATGTCGAACAAATCGCGGCCAAGATCGAACTGATCTTGCAACGGGCGCAGGTCGATGCGCGCGGTCGCAAAATCTTCCTCAAGCCCAGCTTCGTCTATCCGGCGCGACCGCCGAAAAATCGCGGGGTCAACACGCAGCCCGAGTTCGTGGCCGGTGTGGCCCTGGCCCTGCGGCGCATGGGAGCGCGCACGGTCTGGGTCGGCGAGGATTGCCTGGTCGGCTGTTCGCAATCCGGGTTTCACGCCATGGGCGTACTGCCGTTGATCCGCGGAATCGCCCAGCCGCTTTATCTATGCGACGAGCCGCGCTGCGATGTGCGGATCGACAATCCGATCGTCGAGTCGAGCTTTCGCATGCCGCAGCGGATGATGGACGCCGACCTGCTGATCAGCCTGCCCAAGATCAAGGTCAACATGTACACGGAGGTCAGCCTGTCGGTGAAGAACCACATGGGCCTGCTGCTGGCTCCCGAGCGGCTGCCCAACCACCACTTCCACATCCACCGCAAGATCGCCGACCTCTACCGCACGCGGCCGCCGGACTTCGTGCTTGCCGACGCGATCGTCGCCGGACAGGGCCAGGGGCCGATGCACTGCGATCCCGCGCCGCTGGGACTGATCGTGGGTTCGGATTGCGGCCCGGCAGCCGACGCGATCAGCTGCCTGCTGATGGGTTATCAGCCGCGTGAGATCGAACATCTGCGACTGCTCTGCGAGCTGGGACTGGGCCCCATCGACCGCAATCAGATCGAGCTGCTCGGCGATAGTCTGCTTAACTCCCACGCCAGGGCGCTGGTGCGTCCGCGCTGCGACTTCGCGGACTACGACCCGTCAGTGCGAGTGTTCCTGGGCAGCGGCCGGGCCTGCACCCAGGGCTGCGCCGGGATGGTCCGCGGCACCCTGGACCCGTTCGCCAAACACAACGACTGGCGGCTGCTGCGCGGCATGAACTTCATCATCGGCGCCGATGTCAAGGATCTGCCCGACGACCTGGATCCGCAGCGGACGTTCGTGATCGGCGACTGCGCGGTGGAGCACGCGGATCGCGGCCGGTTTATTTCCGGCTGCCCGATTCCGCCGATCTCGCTGACCTACAGGCTGCTGAGCATGGGGATCGTAGTGCCGCACAGCGCGCGCGTGATCGATCTGGCCCACGGCATGCTCGACAGCATGCTTGCGCGGCGGCACTGACGGACTAGGCTCGGACTATTGGGGATCAATTGCGAGGCGTCCAAGGTGTCGCAGTAGGACGCAATTCAGACTATGAGGGTGAACGCCGGGAAAGGGTAAGCGGGCCGGGCGACTGGTATATGCAGGGAGGTACTGAGCGTCAGGCTGGTGGCAGATTATGACTTCGATTCCCGGTCCGGGGAAGAATTGTTGTTTTTTTCCTTGAGTTTCTTGAGCAATCCCACCCAGAACTGAGACGACCCGGACTTGGGGGTCGAGTCCACCGGGGGAGCCTTGCTCTCCCCCGGCAAACGAGTAGATTCAGATTGGGGCAGTTTGGGGTGGGATTTCGGTGGGGATAGGGCTCGCAGGGTCATGAGGGGTTATCCTCAACCTTTGCAGCCGCCGCTTCTCGCAAGGTGCAGTCCAGCTGCTCAGGATTAAAAGGCTTTTGCAACAGCGGCAATCCCAGATCGCGTACCTTCTGGATGTCCATGCTCGAGTTCAGTCCGGTGATCACCACAACCGGCAGTTCTTTGCGGATCGTCCGAGCCTGTTCGATCAACGACAGTCCCGATTTGCCGGGCATGGTCAGGTCGGTGAGCAACAGGTCGATCATCTCGCCCTGGGGACTATCGATCTGGATCAGGGCTTCGTCCGCGTCGATTGCGGTCAGACACTCGTGGCCGTAGAGCAGTAATCCGCGGCGGATCGTCTCGAGCATTGTGCGCTCGTCGTCGACTACCAGTACTCTCACGGTTGCACCTTCACCGCCTGGACCACAACGTACTTGCCCGAGGCCGAATCGACCTCAATGCGCGCCTGACCCTGTTCAAAGTCGGAATTGGACCCGAGCGAGCCTAGTTCGCCTTGGCTCTGGGTTGCTGCCCACTCGGGTCCGCTCGCTATATGAACGGAGAGGAAGAGGACGATCGCCAGGCCGATAAATACCAGCTGCAGGATCTCAAGGGTGATCGACCTGACTTTCATCCACGGTCTCCGTTTTCTTAATCGATGCAACTCTCGGTATTACACGCAACGTGCCAACACGGCGAAAAATAATAGTTATGTGATATTGGGGTGTTACAATTCGGCCTACGGAATTGCCAGCACTGCACAATCCAACTGTTCATGCCAAAACGGCACACGTATTGTTGTAAGACGATGAATTTAAAGGTTTCCTGAAAATCTAGCTCAGTTTGAGATAGGTCAAATGCGCGGCGGTGAATGACATAAACGATCTATACGCTTAATATTGAACGATAAACTGTCATCCTGAGGCCCCTGGACGAAGGATCTGCGTGCGGATGGTGAATGAGGTTTGAACTGGCCCTGTTTGGTCAGGAGAATATTTATCTCTAGGATTGTTTTGGGTGGTCAGGCCAGAGCGTTCTCTCCTTGGCCCATCCCGCCGCTCCGGACAGGCTTGGTTTTAAAGTGCCACTATGGTAACCAATCTCATAGAGCAGCTGCAGCAGGATCCCTGCCTTTCCTCGGGCAAGAGTGAATTTCTTAATAATTCCATCATCTATCATGCTTTCCATTTCGTTTTTAAGCGAATCCTTAATGTCCTTTATTTCATTTTTCAGTTTGTCTTTATCGAAGAGGCAGAGGATTTTATCAAGGGACATTATTTCACTATCTGTTACGAGGGTAAACAGGCCCCTCTGAGCCGCGAGGTTCGGATTGTTAGCTCTTATTGGGTTTATTATTTCAATGGAAATCCCGTAGGGAAATTTTTTAATGAATCTTGTATTCAGCGCCCATACGACAACTTTTACTTCACCATGCTTTGGATTATATTCAGACTGGGCAGCCATTTCCGCGGCGAAGTAGGCCGCAATATATGATTTTTCAGTCCAATCCAATAATCTTGTGGGCACTTCGTAATGCTGTGCAAGCGCGAGCAATTCAAAGTAGTTTTTATTTGGCCATGGGCACGGGTTTTCGATTTTCATTAAGGCAGCACGAACCGTCACACCCAAAAGACGATCACGAAACTCAGTAGTATAACGAGGCAGTTTCCTTCCCTGCCAATCCGCTGCCTTACAGAAATCACGAAGCAGATCAAACTCAGCACCGACTTGAAGCCGATTTTCGTATATTGCCTCTTCAGCGTTTCCTTTTTCTAGTTTTCTTCTGAGATAATTCTTTTTATATCTGATGCAGTTTTTACTAAGATCGGAGGATGATGTGTCGTTACGCAAAGCAGATGGTTTCAATCCAGGATCAATATCTAATGGCTGCCCCCTGAAAATCCAATAATCAGGGATAACCTCATACTCCTCACCTATGTCCCCTTGTTCCGCTTGCCTTTTTCTTAACCATGGCTCCTTGGTGGGATTTAGTTTTTCAAGGAAATCTTCTGCAGAATTAAAATGCGTTGTATAATCTTCAATCGTATTGGACATGAGCCCTCCTGCCTATTCCCAATTCTTAATATTGCGTATCCGGTCAAGATATTCTACACTTAAAAAATAATTTTCATATAGACATAAAAAACCGGGCTAGAAGTGGATGTTGATTCCGGCGTAGCCGCCCGGGTCGTTATTTCACGCCGTACGATTTGAGTTTGCGGTGCAGGGTCTGCAAGCCGATGCCCAGGGCGCGGGCAGTGCGGCTCTTATTGCTGTTCAGTCGCTGGTAGGTCTGCACGATGTGCGAGCGTTCGACTTCGGCCATGGTCAGCACCTGGTCCGAGGAGGCATCCGGCGATTGTTGCGCGGGGCGCTGTTTGATCGGAATCCGCAGGTGTTGCGGCTCGATCTTGCCGGACTCGGCCAGGTTGGCCGCGGACTCCAGC
>JAVCCG010000032.1 GCA_030765605.1 Candidatus Alcyoniella australis | reverse complement strand
GATGGAGGGAGCTGAAATCATCCTCGCCGGAGGAAAACCAGCAACGATACTTGACTGCCCTCTTTCATAGGCGGCTCGAAGCCGGGTGCGACAGCTCGCTCAGCGCGGTCTCAAAGAAGTGTTGTTCATCGAGACAAAATGTTCCGCACGATTATCGGTCATAGATCGTGGCGTGGCACATGGCACCGCAAACTGCGCTTATCAGTCCACCTTCCGATGAGAACGCGCTGAGCGGGCTGTCGTGCTTGGTCAGGTGGTAAATCTCAAGACAATGCGCTGCTCGCGCCTACCAAATAATGTTATCCAACATTATTACCCACTCCACCTCCGCCGCGGGGTGGGTCGTGGCATTAGGACCAGCGAACTACGCGAGCCTTGCCCCCGGCTCAAAGCCGGGCGCGGGGAGGGTCGTGGAGCGACGACCCTGGTCCGCTCGCGTGCCATGCCGCAGCTCCAAGCTGCCGCGTGCCATGCTGCGGCTTGAAGCTGCCAATTGACGCTCCATAGGACGCGTTATAGGATACGATCCGCTCTGAGGAGACGCGATGAAACGGTCCATTCTGCTGATTACAGCGCTGTGCGCGCTGCTGGTGATTGCTGCGCCGCTTGCGGCGCAGGGCGATGGGCCCGTGGGCTCGACCGTCAAAATCGTCACCTCGGACCAGGTGGTGCTGGTGGGCACGCTGTATCAATCAGGCGAGCAGGCGCAGCCCGGCGCACTGTTGCTGCACATGATGGGCCGCTCCCGCAGCGATTTTCAGGCCCTGGCCCGCGAGCTGGGAGCGCGCGGCATCGCCTGTTTGGCCATCGATCTGCGCGGCCACGGCGAGTCCACGCAACGCATCGGCGAGCATCCGGCCGAGCTGGATTATCGCCGGTTCACGAATGATGATTTCGCGGGCATGCTGCTGGACGTGCGCGCCGCACGCAGCTTCATGACCGAGCATCCGATGATCCAGGGCAACGCCGTAATGATCGTCGGGGCCAGCATCGGGGCCAACGCCGCGCTGGTTTACACTGCGCAACACGGCGGGGTGCGGGGCCTGGCGCTGCTCTCGCCGGGGCTTGATTATCGCGGCCTGACCACCCAGGGGGCCGTGACCGAGTTGCGCGATTGCCGTTTGTTGTTGGCCGCGGCGCAGGACGACGAGTATTCGGCGCGCACGGTGCAGCGACTCAAGGAGTCGGCGCAGGTGGACGCGGAGCTGCTGCTTTACCCCGCTGGCGGGCACGGCACGCGCCTGTTACAAAACCGTCCCGAGCTGTTCGCGCGGCTCGTGGAATTTATCACCCGGACTTTGCAGTAGATGATCAACGAAAACGCATCCAAATCCAAGACAGTGGCCGCGATCCAGGTCGGGCCGGGGCCCGATCCGCAGGCCAACATCGAACGCTGCGTCGAGCTGATCAACGTGGCCGCGGACCAGGGCGTGAACCTGGCCTGCTTTCCCGAGCTGGCGCATCTGCCGTGGTTTCCGGCGCAGATCGATGAGCGCGGATTCGAGCTGGCCCAGCCGCTGGACGGCCCGGCCATCAGCGCGATCCGCGAGGCCGCGCAGCAGCGCGGCGTGGCCGTGGTCTTTCCGTTTTTCGAGCGCGACGGCGAGCGCTGCTACAACTCCACCGCGTTGATCGATGAGCACGGCGAGGTTCGCGGCGTGTATCGCAAGCTGCACGTGCCCCAGCTTCCGCGCTGGGAGGAGCGGCACTACTTCAGCGCCGGGGACAACGGCTTTGTGCTGGCCCAGCTGGCCGGACTGCGGGTCGGGGTCCAGGTCGCGTGGGACAACCTGTTTCCCGAGGGCTGCCGCGCATTGGCCCTGGCCGGAGCGGAGCTGATCGTGGCGCCCACGGCCAACTGCGGCGAGAGCCACGATCTGTGGCTGCGTGCGATCTCGGCCAACGCGCTGTTCAACGGCGTGTACGTGCTGCGGGTCAACCGCGTGGGCGGCGCGCCCGAGCAACACTTCTACGGTCGCAGCTTTCTGGTCGACCCCTACGGCGATCTGGCGGGGCAGGAGGCGGGTGAGGCCGAGGGGCTGATGCTCGGCGAGCTGCACCGCGAGGCGCTGGTGCTGATCCGGCGCGAGTTCCCGCTGCTGCGCGACCGCCGCCCCGACCAGTACGCCGCGATCTGCGATAACCAGGATCAGGAGCCCCCCGAATGACCCTCGATGCAAGAACCATCTGCGCCCTTTGCGCCTGGCGCGGCACCTGCGCCAAGCGCTTCAACGTCGAAAAGAACAAGCTGCGCTGCCCGGACTACAGCCGCGACGTGACAATCGCCGAACCCGAGCAGACCGGCGAGCCCAAGCCCGACGATCCGCGCCATCGCGGCCTGCCCGCCTGGGGCGATGATGAAGACTGAGGTCGTCAAGCTGATCAACGCTGCGATCGCCGCCGCGCAACAAGATGAATCGCTGCCCCCAGGCGATACGCCGCAGTGGGAGATCAGCGTGCCCAAGGAGGCCGGGTTCGGCGACCTGAGCTGCAACGTGGCGTTCAAGCTCGCCAAGCAGGCCCGGCGCGCGCCGCGCGATGTGGCGCAATCGATCATCGATCATCTGCCGGACAACGCGCTGCTGCGGCGCGCCGAGGTTGCGGGCGCGGGGTTCATCAACCTGTTCACGGCCCGCGACGCCCTGGCCGAGCAGCTCACGGCCCTGGAGGCCGCGGGCGCGGGTTTCGGACGCATCGACCTGGGCAAGGGGCTCAAGGTCAACATCGAGTTCGTCAGCGCCAACCCCACCGGCCCGCTGCATGTGGGGCACGGCCGCAACGCGGCAGTGGGCGACGCTGCGGCGCGGGTGCTCGAGGCCGCGGGTTACGATGTGGTGCGTGAGTACTACGTCAACGACACCGGCGTCCAGATTCGCAACCTGGGGCGCACGATGCTCGCGCGCTGCCGCGAGCTCGCCGGAGAGCAGATTGAGCTGGACCAGGATATGTACCACGGCGAGTACGTCATCGAACTGGCCAAGCAGCTGCGCGAACAGCGCGAGAGCTTTCCGCCGACCGACGACGAGCTCGACGCTGTGGCGCGTTGGGCCGCGGACCGGCTGTTGCAGCGGATCAAGGACGACCTGGAGCAGTTCCGCGTGCCGATCGACGTCTGGAGTTCCGAACGCACAATGGTTGAGGCCGGAGAGGTCGACCGGGCCCTTGGCGATCTGGAGCAGCACGGGCACATGTTCGACCAGGACGGCGCCAAGTGGTTCGCCTCGACCCGCTGGGGCGACGATAAAGACCGGGTGGTGACCAAGTCCGACGGCAGCCGCACCTACTTCGCCTCGGACATCGCCTATCACCGCGACAAGTTCGAGCGCGGCTTCGACCGGCTGATCGACGTCTGGGGCGCGGACCATCACGGCTACGTACCGCGCATGCGCTCGGCCTGCGCCGCGTTGGGGCACGATCCGGACGACTTCCAGGTAATGCTGATCCAGATGGTGCGGCTGATGCGCGAGGGGCAGGAAGTTAAAATGAGCAAGCGCTCCGGGGAGTTCGAGACCCTGGCCGACGTGGTGAGCGAGGTCGGCGTGGACGCGGCGCGCACGATCATCCTCTCGCGCCGTCACGACGCGCACCTCGATTTCGACCTCGACCTGGCGGTCAAGAAGACCCTGGACAACCCGGTGTACTACATCCAGTACATGCACGCGCGGATCTGCTCGGTGTTCGCCAAGGCCGTCGAGGCCGGGCTGACGATCCCGAGCGTTGCGGACGTTGATCCGCGGCTGTTGCAGACCGCGGACGAGCGGCAGCTGATAAAAACGATCCTCAGCCTGCCCGACGCAGTGGCCTCGGCCGCGCGCGAGCTTGAGCCGCACCGCATCACCGCCTGGCTGCAAAGCCTGGCCGGACAGTTCCATCCGTGGTACGCCGGACACCGGATCATCTCGGACGATCCGGAGCTGACCGCGGCGCGGCTGTTGATGTGCAAACTGGTCAAACAGGTCACGGCGAACGCCTTGGCCTTGATCGGTGTCTCAGCCCCTGAGAGGATGTGAGCATCAACACCAACGCCTGCTGCCGCCAGGGGGGAAACCATGCGTGACCTGCGCAAGATCCGCGACAAGGTCGAAATCAAGCTGGACAACCGCCAGATCGCGGCGATCTTTCTCAGCTCCCTGGTGCTGCTGGCGATCGTGTTCTATCTGGGAGTTAAGGTCGGCTCGCGCCTCGAACAGGTGCGGCGCGTGCCCACCCCGCGGCCCGAGCTGACCACCCGCGGCGTGGCCGCGATTACCCCCACGCCCTGGGAGCAGATCGAGCCCGCGGCCACGCCCGAGCCCACACCTACGCCAGAGGCCGCACAAACGCCCAAAATCATTTCGAGCACCGAGCTTGATCCGAGCAACGTAACCGACGAGGTCGGCGGCATCCGCTACACCTTCGACGGTCCGGGCGGGACTGAGCCGCCGCCTACGGTCGAGCCCACGCCCGAGATAACTCCCGCGGACGCGGCAACGCCCGAGGTTGCGGCCACGCCCGCGCCCACGCCCGAGGCCGCGCCGACCCCGTACTCCCCGCCGATGCATGCGGGCAATTGGACCGTGCAGGTGGCCAGTTTTCAGGAGCGCGGCCAAGCCGACGCCGACGTGCTCAAGCTTAAAAATCACGGCTGGCCGGCCTACGTGGTGCGCGCCGAGATCTCGGGCAAGGGGATCTATTATCGTGTGCGCGTGGGCCAGTTCGAGGACCAGGACGGCGCGGAGAAGATGCGCGAGGCGATCGCCCAGGCCGAGGGGCGCAACGCGTTCGTAACCCGAATTAATTGAGGAGTGCAGATGAAGGGGCTAATCCTCTCCGGCGGTAAGGGGACGCGGCTGCGGCCGATCACCCACACCAGCGCCAAGCAGCTGGTGCCCGTGGCCAACAAGCCGGTGCTGTTTTACGGCATCGAGGCAATCGTTGGGGCCGGGATCGACGACATCGGGATCATCGTCGGCGACACCGAGAACGAGATTCGCGCCGCGGTGGGCGACGGCTCCAAGTTCGGCTGCAAAGTGACCTACATCCGTCAGGACCAGCCGTTGGGATTGGCCCACGCGGTGCTCACGGCCGAGGAGTACATCGGCGAGAGCACCTTCGTGATGTATTTGGGCGACAACTTAATCATGGGCGGCATCTCCGAGCTGGTGGCCGATTTCAAGGCTAAGCAGCCCAACTCGCAGATCCTGCTGCACAAGGTGCCCAACCCCAGCCAGTTCGGCGTGGCCCAGCTCGACCACGGCCGCGTGGTGCGTCTCGATGAGAAGCCCGCCGATCCGCAATCGGACCTGGCGCTGGTGGGCGTGTACATGTTCGACAAGACCGTGTTTAAGGCGGCGCGGGCCATCAAGCCCAGCGCGCGCGGCGAACTTGAGATCACCGACGCCATCCAATGGTTGGTCGACCAGGGCTACGAGGTAATCAGCCACGAGGTCACCGGCTGGTGGAAGGACACCGGCAAGCTCGAGGACATGCTCGAAGCCAACCGCATGGTGCTCGACACGTTTAAGACCCGCATCGAGGGCGAGGTCTGTGCGCAAAGCTCGGTGGAGTTCAAGGTGGTGATCGAGCCCGGGGCCAAGGTCGTCAACTCGACGATCCGCGGCCCGGCGATCATCGGCCGCAACGCGGTGATCGAGAATAGTTTTATCGGTCCGTTCACCGCGATCTACTACGACACGGTGGTTCGCAACTGCGAGATCGAACATTCGATCGTGCTCGAGTGCAGCCAGGTGCTGGACATCGACGTGCAGATCACCGACTCGCTGATCGGCCAGAACGTCAAGGTGCAGAAACTCAACCTCAAGCCCAAGGCCTACCGCTTTATGCTCGGCGACAGCAGCCTGGTGGGAATCCTCTAGGAGATAAAATGATCCACGGCGTGGCAATCAAACCGATTAAAGTTAATCCCGACGACCGCGGACGGCTGGCCGAGATACTGCGCAACGACGACGAGCTGTTCGAGCAATTCGGCCAAATCTACTTCACCACGGTCTACCCCGGCGTGGTCAAGGCCTGGCACTATCACAAGCTGCAAGACGACCACTTCTGCTGCGTACACGGCATGATCCGCGTGGGGCTCTTTGATACGCGCGAGGACTCGCCGACCAACGGCGAGACCCAGCAGGTGGTGATGGGCGAGCACAACATGATCCTGCTGCGCATTCCCAAGGGCGTGTACCACGGGTTCAAGGGCCTGGGCGAAAAAGAGGCGATTGTAATCAACGTGCCGACCATGGCCTACGATCACAATCAGCCCGACGAGTTCCGGCTGCCCGCGCACACCGATAAAATCCCATTTGACTGGGATACCACCGACCGCTGAACAACGCGGGGCGCACTATGTGTGCGCATCACTTCGATACGGAATGAGACTGAAACTCAACACGTAAATATTACAATCCCATTCAAAACGCGACGCTGTTTGGCTGCCGCCCGCGTCGCCCCGACTTCCTCGATTGCCGTTTTACTTATGATCGGCAAGGTAGTATTTATTCAAGATTGCAATGCGCATTAAAGGGAGGTTGCCCATGAGGGTTCGTCGGCTGCATTCGGCAGTGGTCATTCTTTTCCTGGTGTGCTCGGTCGTGTTTATCTTGTCCTGCTCTGACAAGACGCTGGGCCAGGCATCGCCTCCTGCGGTCATGGTCCTGATCCCGGGTGGCACGTTCCAGATGGGCTGTTCGCCCGGCGACAGCGAGTGCGATGGCGATGAGAAGCCAAGGCACCAGGTTACCGTCAGCACGTTCTATATGGACGTGTACGAGGTAACGCAGGCCGATTACCAACGAGCAATGGGCAACAACCCGAGCAAATTCTCTGGCTGCTCCAACTGCCCGGTGGAAAAAGTATCCTGGAACGATGCCAAGACCTATTGCGAACGGGTGGGCAAGCGCCTGCCCACCGAGGCGGAGTGGGAGTGCGCGGCGCGGGGTGGTACGACCGGAGTACGCTATGGCAGCGTTGATTCCGTAGGCTGGTATTTCGACAACTCAGACTTTAAAACACATCCTGTGGGACAGAAGCAGGCCAACGCCTACGGACTGTACGACATGCTGGGCAACGCCTGGGAGTGGACCGCGGATTGGTACGGCGAGAAGTACTATTCCTCAAGTCCCTCCCGCGATCCGAAGGGCCCGTCGTCGGGCTCGTACCGCGTTCTTCGCGGCGGGGCCTGGAACG
>JAVCCG010000031.1 GCA_030765605.1 Candidatus Alcyoniella australis | reverse complement strand
GCCGTCTGCGGCCGCGCGCTTTGTCCGGTGGGGCTTCGCGCCGGCTTCCTTGTCCTTGCGCCCGACTCCCCAGAACAGATCGACGCGGCGGAACTCTCCGTATCGCAGGCTCTTGCAGGTCACCAGGTCCGCGAACAGCGTCTGGACCCGGCGGCTGCTCTTGCCGCGCGTGCGGATTCTCATCTGCGTGGGCGAGGCTTCGAAGACCTGGTATTTGCGGCCAGGCTTGAGATCGCCCTTGATGGCGTGGGCCTGGAAGTGATCGACCAGGAAGCTCCGCATGGCCTCTGCGCCGATGTAGGCGTTCGGGGATTTCGCCGGCCGCCGGGGCATCAGCGGATCTCTCCGGAACCGGAACCCAGGGTGGGCTCCTGGCGATCAGCGGCGATCGGCTCGTGGCTGCTCTGCTGAGCCGGCCTTTTTCCCAGCGAACGCACCAGGCCCAGGGCCAACAGTCGTACGACATCGGCAGCCCGCTGCTGTACCTGATCCTCGGAGAGTGCTGCGTTGTAAATGCGGACTTGGTTGATTGCTATGGCGCTCATGGAGCGCTTCTCAGTACACAAGTCGTGCCAGGTGTCGGGGGAGCAATGTAAGTACTTGAAACTGAAAAGCTATCTCTTATTTTCAGATAAAAAGCGGTGCCGAAAATAAGAAGCCGTGCAAGTCAGACTGAAATAACCTTTGATATCAATGCGTTAATCCTATTTTCAGGGCCGTTTTCCCCGAAAAGCAATATTCTCTAAGGCCCTTTCCATGTATTCGAAGGGCCTTTTTTTAATTTCTAAGGCCCCTTTTATGATTTCTAAGGCCGTTTTCTTATCGCTAACGAAATGCGGGCAGAGGAAATTGTCAGGCCTCTATAAACATGAATCCTTAATTTCCAACTACTTACAGAAACGCACGGCCGGCCGTGCATGGCACGCTCCTCGCTATAAAGAAAGCCTTGATGATGTGTCCCAACGAGGTATGACCTTCCTCGAGGAGGAGCGATGCTAAGCAATCGTAGATTCGAAACCGGCATGGTCGCCGCGCTCTACACCCGCGTGTCGACCGATATGCAGGTGCAGGCCGACTCGCTCTCCACCCAGGAGAAGGTGCTGCGCGACTACTGCCGCTACCACGAGCTGAAAGTTCACGATCACTACTGCGACGCGGGCTTCTCGGGCAGCCGCACTGAGAACCGGCTCGAGTACCTGCGCATGATGGCCGACGCCAAGGCGGGGAAATTCGGCGTCTTGATCGTCACGAAGCTCGACCGCATCAGCCGCAACCTGGTCGACCTGCTGGGCCTGCTCGGCACTCTGGAGAGGCTGGGTATCGCCTTTGTCTCCACCTCCCAGAATTTCGATACGTCCACGTCCATGGGCCGCCTCACCCTGAACATCCTCGGGTCGTTCGCGCAGTTCGAGCGGGAGATGATCGCCGACCGCGTGCGCGAGCACATGCTCGTGCGCGCCAAGGAGGGCAAGTGGAACGGCGGCATAGTGCCCTATGGGTATCGTGCGGAAGGCGGCAAGCTGCTGCTCTGCGAGAATGAGGCTCAGTGGGCCAAGAAGATCTTCGAGTTCTATCTCGAGCACCGCAGCATCAGCAGCATCACGCACTGCCTCAATGCCCAGGGCTCAAAGCCGCGATACGCCAAGAGCTGGAGCACGACCAGTGTCCGGCGCGTTCTGCGCAACCCGAGCTACTACGGGGCCGCCACGTACAACAAGCGCAGAGGCACGAGCAGTACTTCGATCCCGCGGCCGAAAAAGGAATGGATCGTGGTCGAGGGCGTCCTGCCGGAGATCGTCAGTAAGAGCGATTGGCAGCATGCCCAGAAGATCCTGAACCACGAGGCTGGCCTGCACCCGCGCAACAAGCGCTCAGATTATCTGCTTTCCGGCCTGATCAGATGCGGCCGATGCGGTGGAGCCATGAATGGGTACAACCACTGGAAGCAGCAGCCTGGCGGCGGTAGGTATGCTTACTACCGCTGCAGTTGGCGACAATCCAAGGGGCCGAGTGTCTGCCAGGGCCTCACGGTAAACAGATTCGGTACTGAGCGGGCGGTTGTGGATGCGATTGCTCAATGGGCGGCTGACCCGACTCTGGTCATCGAGAAGGCCCGCGAGCTGATCGCCAGTAAGGAGTACCTCCAGGGGCAGATCGATGAGCAGGCTCAATCGCTGCGGGCCCGCATCAGTGAGATCGAGAAGTCGCTGGAGCGGCTGTTTGACGCATACCAGGATGGGATGCTGGACAAGGAAGAGGCCGCGAGCCGAGCCAGACCGCTCAAGTCAGAGAAGCAGATTCTGGAGACCGAGATAGGCAGGCTGGGGTGTGAAGCCAGCATCGGCGGTGTTCAGAGCGAGGTCGATGTCGAGACCCTGCGGCAGGCCTTTAGTCAGTTCGGCGAGGTGTTCGAGGCGCTGCATATCCAGGAGCAGAAGGAGCTGCTTGCCGGCGTGGTAAAAAAGGTCGTGGCCATGCCCGAGGGCCGAATCGACGTCCATCTACATTGTGATGTCCTGAAGTTGGCTCTGGGCTTGAAAGAGGAGGCCCTGGCCCATGCCGGCGACGGCGACCTCGTGATCGTGCTGAACACGAGCAAGGAAATTCACATGACCAGGGAATTCTCGGAGATGAGCACGTTTGGCGAGCGCGTCCAGTGGCTGCGCACGAAAAACCGGCTCACCAAGAAGGAACTGGCGCGCAACCTGGGCATGAACGAGTGCAGCGTGGCCAACTGGGAGATCCGCGGTAGGGTGCCGCGTGTTCATGCGACTCAGCGGAGAGTGGCTGAGTTCTTCGGAGTGCCGGTGCCCGAGTTATTGGGCGTCGAGCAAGCGCCAAACGACTTAACGGCGAGTTTCTAGACGGCCCTTTTCTATTGACACGCCCTGTCGTTAAGTTATTATAAAAACAAAAAATGAATTTCTGATAGCTATCCTGTAGGGAGGGAACAGATGGCTGACAACATTATTGGCGCAAATCTCTTACGACTAAGGAGGCACAAGAAGCTTAGTCAGGGAGCGCTGGCGGCTAACGCTGGGATCAGCCGACCCAGTTACCGCAAGATCGAGACCGGTGAGTCAGTACCCAAAGCCGAGACCCTGCTGTCGCTGGCGCGGGCGCTCGAGGTTAAGCTGCAGGATCTGGTCGCACCGGTGCGCACCCTATCGGCGGTGCGATTCCGAGCCACGAAGAAGATGACAAGCCGCGAACAAATTCTCGCGGATGTTGCCGTCTGGTTGGAAAACTTCAATCAACTGGAGAAGATCGTCGACGATACCATTCCCTATAAATTTAAGGCCCTGGCTCGCTCGCTGAAGAAGATCCGCCCCGGCTTTGATCAGGCGAAATCTGCAGCGGACAAAGCGCGGCGACTTCTAGAGTTGTCGGAAGACGAACTGATCCGCGACATCTGCGGTCTGCTCGAATCGTGCGGCATCAAGGTCTTTCCCTACCGGCTCACCTCGGACTCTTTCTTCGGGCTTTCCGTAGGTAAGGCGGATGGCGGGCCGGCCATTGTGGTCAACGTCTGGGACCGGATTCCAGTCGAACGGTGGATATTCAGCGCGGCGCATGAGCTTGGACACCTGCTGCTGCATCTGGAAGCCTACGACGTGAGCCAGAACCAGGAGGACGATGCACAGGAAGTGGAGGCCAACATCTTTGCCAGTCACTTCCTGATGCCGCAAGGCGTCTTCGAAAAGGAATGGGGAGAGTCCTATGGCCTTCCATTCATCGACCGCGTCCTGAAGACCAAGCGCATTTTCCGCGTGAGTTATAAAACCGTGCTGGCGCGGCTTGTCGAAAAAGGCGAGGTCGGCAGCGACGTTTGGAGAAACTTCAACGGCGGATATATACGGAGATACGGCCGGTCGTTGCCGCACAATGCCGAACCCGAGGCGCTCGATCCCGCCGGTTTCCGCCGCGAGATGTCGGAATCGCTACAGGCCTACGAACCGGCACACCTGTCCACCGACGATTTTGTCGAGGACCGGCTCAAACGCCTCGTGCGTATCGCCATCGAACAGGAAGACATCTCCCTCAGCCGTGGCGCAGAAATCCTCAACATCGACCTGGAGGCCATGCGCAACCTGACCGCCTCGTGGGTGGACTAAAACCGAATGCGACCCACGCCGCCCACTTTCTTGATTCTCGACGCCAACGTCCTCATCGACTTCTGTAAGTCGGACCGTTCCATGCTGACCCTGATCGCGCGGCACATCGGTCGGGTGGCGGTCGCGCAGCCTGTTCTGGACGAAGTCGAGTCTCTCGGACACGGTGATTTGCTTGAGCTCGGTCTCGACCTCGTCATGCCGGAAACCGAGATGCTCCTCGAGGCGGCTGCCAAACGGGGAGCGCTGTCATTCGAGGATCGGATCTGCCTCTTGCTGGCAAAAGATCGTGGCTGGACCTGCGTCACCAACGATGGTCGCCTGCGACGTGAATGCAAATCGAATTCGATCTTTGTACTCTGGGGTTTGGAGCCGCTCGCCATGTTGGTCGAACGAAAGGTGATTGATTCCAAGGTCGCATTGGAAACGGCGCTGGCCATTCAGCGATCAAATCCCCGGTTCATAACCGAAGAGATCATTCGCCGCTTCAAAGATCGACTAGGGATGCGGTAGCCTCTCCGCTGCTAATTCCCGTTGGCAGGATATACCTCCCACTCCTTGACAGCTAACATCCGTTAGCCTATGCTTGCCCCAAGAAGTAAAGGGGCCACCATGAACAACCTCCCCGCCATGCAGCACAAGATCCTTCAATTCATCGGCCAGTTCATCGAGGACCGCGGCATGCCGCCCACAGTACGTGAGATCGGCGACGAGTTCGGAATCAAGTCGTCCACAGTCCACGCGCACCTCGGGCGGATGGCCAAGAAGGGCCTCCTACGGCGCTCGTCCAACAGAGCCCGCTCGATCGACCTGCTGGTTGATACTGTCTCCCGAGGAACCCTGCGGATTCTGGGCTACGCGCCGGCCGGCACGCCCTGGTACGCCGAGGAGAACATCGAGGGCTACTTCAAGATCGACCCGTCGGACATGCCGGATGGTGAAAAGTTCGCGCTGTACGTCAAAGGCGACAGCATGGTCGAGGACGGCATCAAGGACGGCGACCTGCTCGTCGTGCTGCAAAAGCCCGAAGCCAACAACGGCGACACGGTCATCGCCATGGTCGATGGCGCGGTGACGGTCAAGCGGTTCTACCGCGAGAAGGGCCGCATTAGGCTGCAGCCGGCCAACGCGTCCTTGAAAGCTATGTTCTATGACGAGTCGTCTGGAGACTTCCGCTTGCTCGGCAAGGTGATCGCCGTGCACCGGAAGCTGTATTGATTTTTTTGTAGTTTTTCACGGAACGAGATCCCCTCTTTCCGATGCGCCCCGGGAAGATGCCACTCTCTTCCGCAGCCGTTTTTTGGGCGGCCACGGGAGATACCCATGCATGTCGATCTATTGGAGGCCTATGGCCTTGAGCAGAACGTCCGCGATCTCTGGAAAGCCCAGATCGGCGAGAGGCTGCTACCGGTTCAGGAGAAGGCGGTCAGGCAGTACGGGCTGTTCGACGGACACAACCTGATCGTCTTCGCGCCCACATCCTCGGGCAAGACGTTCATCGGAGAGATGGCCGCGGTCAAGGCAGCGCGGGAGAAGCGCAAGGCGTTCTACCTTGTGCCGCAGAAATCACTGGCCGAGGAGAAATGGACCGAGTTCTCGGGCCGCTACGAAAGCCTGGGCATCAGGGTCGTGATCTCCAACCGCGACCACCGCGAGTTCGACCAGCGGATTGCCACGGGCGACTATGACATCGCGGTCGTGGTCTACGAGAAGATGCAGGGCCTGCTGGTAAACACGCCTTCCCTGCTCAGCAGCGCCGGCCTGATCGTGGTGGACGAGCTGCAGATGATCACAGATGAGTTTCGCGGGCCAGGGCTCGAGGTGCTGCTCACGAGGATCGTGACCTCGGAAGCCAGACCGCAGATCTTGGGATTGTCCGCCGTGCTCGGCAAGACCGACCGGCTAGAGAAATGGCTCAAGGCCCGCGTGCTAATCGAGACCCAGCGGCCGGTCGAACTGCGCAAGGGCATTCTATGCCAGGGCGAGTTCAAGTACCGCGAGCACAACTCCGGCGTCACAGGAACCGAGGAGATGGCGTGGGACGCGGACGCCTCCAAGAACGTCAATCGTCTGCTCATGCTCAACGTCGCGCACCTTGCCCAGAGCGGCGAGCAGTGCCTTGTGTTTCTGCGCGATCGCAATTCCACGGTGATCGGAGCGCGCGCTCTGGCCGACCACGTGGCGCTGCCTGCTGCGGCCGAGGCCATCGAGGAGCTGGGAGAACTGGAAGACACCGGCGCCCGCGAGATCCTGTCAGAGCTGTTTTCACGTGGCGTCGCCTTCCACAACGCCGATCTGACCCCGGCCGAGCGGCGCCTTATCGAGAAGCACTTCCGCGCTGGCTCGATCAAGGCGCTGTTCTCCACGTCCACCCTGGCCATGGGCATGAACCTCCCCGCCAAGAATGTGTTCGTTGACTCCCAGAAGTGGAAGTACTCGTCCAAGTACCGGCGCTGGGTCACCGAGGACATCACGCGCAGCGAGTACGAGAACATGAGCGGCCGCGCGGGGAGGCTGTCGCTCGAGGCGGACTTCGGGCGCTCGATCATGATCAGCACAGGCGAGTACCCAGCCAGAGCGTTGGCCAGGCATTACATCGGAGGCACGTTCGAGGCGATCAAGCCGACGCTGGCCGATGCGCCACTGGAGAGCCACATCGTCAACCTGGTGGCCTCGGGCCTCTGCGCCACGCGGGGCGATCTCTATCGCTTCCTGCTCGGCAGCTTCACCGGCCAGGAGGTCTGGCGGCAGACCCAGACGCTGGACCAGTTCCGCAAGGACGTCGATAAAGCCGTGGACATCTGCATTTCGTGCGCCACGGTGCTGGAACAGGACGGCCAGCTGGTTATCACGGAGTTGGGCCGTACCTGCGCGTCCCAGTGCCTGCACCCCAGAACCGCATATGCGTTCTATCGGTGGGCGCAGTCTGCCAAGGACCGCTTCGCCGCGGAACTCGAGATGCTGGTGATCGCTGCGCGCTGCCATGACGCCGAGGACATCTACGTCTCCATGTCCACCGAGGAGAACCGGCGCGCCGGGTATCGGGAGCAGGTACTGAGCAGGGCCAGCAGCCGTGAGATCGGCCGGTGGCCGGTGTTTCAGGCCATCGCCAGGGACGCACACTGTGTCTACGAGGCAAACAAGCGCTACAAGCTCGCGCTCATGATGGACAACTGGATCGAAGAGATGCCGATCAAGAAGATCGAGCTGAACTACCGGGTCTGGGGCGGCGCGGTGCGGCGGGTCTCCGAAGAGTTTGATTGGCTGATGCACGGCATGGCGCTGGTCTGCGAGATTGCGGGGTGGGGAGAGAAGCAGGTCGAGCAGGTGCATGATCTGTCGCTGAGGCTGTCACAGGGTATCCGGGGCGATGCCGTGGAGCTGGTAGGCATGAAGCTGCGCGGCCTCGGTCGGGCAGCCCTACGCAAGCTGGTCGATGCTGGCATCGTTGGCCAGGACGCGTTGGAGCAGGCGGCCGAGGAGCGGCTCTGCGAAATCCTGGGGCCCAAGACAGGCACCCGGCTATTCGCCCAGGTGCGGGAGCAGGAGTCTGCGCTGGTACCTCAGGAGATCGATGCTGCTCCAATGGATGCTGTACGGCCCGAGGCTACCGACGATCCGATGCCCAGCTTGGTCCTAAACCTCAGGCTGCACTGCGTCACCTACAAGGGCGCGACCTTCGACCTTCGACCTACGCTGCTCAAGCTGCTGGCGCTGTTGG
>JAVCCG010000030.1 GCA_030765605.1 Candidatus Alcyoniella australis | reverse complement strand
CTGCATCCGGCTGCGGATCGGCCAACTGCGGTCGATCAGCGCCTTGCCGTCGTTGACCAGGTTGATCCAGGCCCAGATCTTGTCCTCGTTGGACGCGTTGACCACCATCAGGAAGCGATCGACGTGCATGCGATAGACCATCACGTCGTCGAGCACCTTGCCGTCGATGCCCAGCACGTAGCTGTAGAACGAGATGTTGTCCGAGAACCAGCGCACGTAGTTGCTCACCACCAGATCGATCAGATCCTGGGCATGCGGGCCGCTGATCTCTAATACGCCCATGTGCGCCACGTCGAACAGCCCGGCGTTCTGGCGCACCGCGTTATGCTCGTCGATGGTCGAGCCGTAGCGCACGGGCATCTCCCAACCGGCGAAGGGCACCATCTTGCCGCCCAGGCGCAGATGCTCCTCATACAACGGCGTGCGCAGCAGCCCGGTCTCGGGCTGCTCCCATTTGAACTCCACGCGGTCGGTCGGCTGCTCCACCAAATCGGCCAAAGCGTACTGGCCGACGAAGAACGGTTTGTAGACCGCGAAACGCTCCGGGCTCTGGCCGTAGATCTCGGCCGCGGGCTTGCCGATCAGCGCCGCATCAAGCGCGGGCAGCTCGGCCAGAATCTGAGCCTCGGGCGAGTCCGGCGCAATGCGCTCGATGGCCACCGGGCCCTCGACCTTGGAGATCACATTATCGGGCTCGAACAGCAGGTAGCCGTCGGCATTGCCGCACAGCCACTTGTAGATCCAGTCGGCACGTTGCGGTCCGGCGCTGAGCGCGAAACGCTGCACCGAGCGCTGGTCGGACTCCAACCGCGCCACGCCGACCTCGGCCGCCACGTTGGCCTCGCGGTCGAGCAGCAGCGTATTGATCGCCTTGCCCGGCTCGAGCTTGGTCAGGTCGTCGGTCACCAGGCACTGTAAAAAGGCCTGAGCGCGCTCGCCGCGGATCTTGACCAGCAGCGGCTGCTCCGGGGTCTCGTCGAGGAACGGGTAGTGCGGGTAGCCGCTAAAGCGCTCGGAGCTGGGGCTGAGCGTGCGGGTCAGTTCGTCGACCTCGTGGGTCACCTGGTCGAGGATCGTAACGTCGATCTTGCCGCGCGGCAGCCGCCGGGTCACGCCCTGGTAGACAAAGGGCTCGATGTTGACCAGCACGCGGTGGATCAGCTCGGCCAGGCGTTTGATCTCGGCCTCGCCCGCTCCGCGCTGGGTGATCCACGGCGTGCCGATGCGCAGGCCCGAGGCCATGGCCGTGGCTTTGTCGCCGGGGATGGTGTTTTTGTTGAGCACGATCCCGGCCAGTTCGAGGATTCGGGCCGCGGGCTCGCCGTAGAGCATCGGCTTGCCCTTGCGCGCCAGGGGCTTGAGGTCGATCAGGAACAAGTGCGTGTCCGAGCCGCTGTAGCTGATGCGCAGGCCCAGCCGCTGCAGCTCCTCGTAGAACAGCTTGGCGTTGGCCACGATCTTGTGCTGGAGCTGCTTGAACTCGTCGGTGGCCGCCAGCTTGAAGGCCACGGCCAGGGCGGCGATGTTGTTCATGTGCGGACCGCCCTGCTCGCCGGGGAACACCGCAGTGTCGATTTTCTTGGCCCGATCCTCGTCGGTTGTCAGAATCACCGCGCCGCGCGGCCCCATCAGGGTCTTGTGGGTGGTGAAGGTGATCACGTCGGCATAACCCACGGGGCTGGGGTAGGCCCCGGCCACCACCAGGCCCGCGGGATGGGCGATGTCGGCCATCAGCATTGCGCCGCACTCGTCGGCGATCGCGCGGAACTTGGCCCAGTCCGGCGCCCAGGGGTATGAGGTGAATCCGGCGACGATCATCTTCGGCCGGTTCTCCAGGGCGATGCGGCGGATCTCGTCGTAATCAAAGACCTCGGTACGCGCATCGACCCCGTAGGGAATTATCTGGTAGCGCTTGCCGCTCATGTGGAACTGGCTGCCGTGGCTCAGGTGGCCGCCCTGCATCAGGTCCATGGTCATCAGCCGATCGCCGATCTTCAGAAACGCCTCGTAGACCGCCAGGTTGGCGGCCGCGCCGGACAGCGGCTGGACGTTGGCCCAGATCTGGTCGGCGGCCACGCGCTGGTTGGCAAAGCACTGGGCCGCGCGCTTGCGGCAGATCGCCTCGACCAGGTTGACATAGGCGTTGCCCTTATAGAATCGACGGTCGGCGTAGCGGCGAAAGTGCGCGAGGTTGAAGTCGACGTCCGAAAGCTGTTCCTCGTTCTTCTTAACAAAGGCCGTGGGCGGATAGCCCTCGGCGTAGAGGTTGGTGAACGGCGAGTCGAGCACCTTGCGTACGGGCCAGGCACAGACGCTCTCGGACGGAATCAGGTTGATCTGGCGCGTCTGGCGTCCGGACTCGCAGCGGACCAACTCGGCGAACAGCGGGTCGAACTTCTCAACGTCGTCGTCGAAAAGAAAATCCGGAATCAGCTTTTTGGGCATGTGATTGCACCTCTATTTGTGCGATTCGGTGATTTGCCGTCTTAGTGGACAGGCGAGGCAGGCCACAGCTTACACCGTTGATCCTGCAAGTCAATCGCCTGCGATCAGCCCTGGGGGCGGGCTGCGAACGGGATTGACTAGCATGATTCATCGTATAAGATGACCTCTGCTTTCAATTAAGAAGCAGGCCCCGAATGTACCTGGCAACAGGACGTTATGGGGCACGGCAATCTAGAATGGAGCAGTTTCCCATACGGCCCGGACCGGACCTTACCGGCCGGGACTGCTCCCGATTCCACAATGCGGCAAAGCGCCGCACGGGGAGACACCCATGAAACGTAAGAAAGTGGACATCGGGTACTTGAACAAGGCCAAAAGCGATGGCGAGAAAATCACGATGCTTACGGCCTACGACTATCCCACGGCACTGATGCTCGACGAGGCCGGGGTCGAAACAATCCTGGTCGGAGACAGCGCGGCCAACGTGGTGCTGGGTTACCGCGACACACTGCCGGTAACCATGGACGAGCTGCTGGTGCTCACCCGTGCGGTCAGCCGCGGGCTCAGCTACGCGATGCTGATCGGCGACATGCCCTTTGGCAGCTACAACGCGTCGGTCGAGCAGGCGATTGTCAACGCCACGCGCTTTATCAAGGAAGGCAACTGCGACGCGGTCAAGCTCGAGGGCGGCGGCCGTATGATCGAGATAATCGGCGCGCTGGTCCAATCGGGCATACCGGTGGTCGGCCACCTGGGCCTGACACCGCAGACCGCGGGCATGATCGGCGGCTACCGCGTCCAGGGGCGCACCGCCGACCGGGCGCGAATCATCCTCGAGGATTCGCTGGCCATCGAGCAGGCCGGAGCCTTCATGCTGGTGCTCGAATGCGTGCCCGACCGGCTGGCCAAGCTGATCTCCGAGCAGCTGAGCATCCCGATCATCGGCATCGGCGCGGGAGTCGACGCCGACGGCCAGGTGCTGGTGGTCCACGACATGCTCGGGATCAAATCAGGATTCAGCCCCAAGTTCGTTAAGAAGTTCGCCGAAATCGGGCCGCAGATCGTGGCCGCGGCCAAGGACTACGTGGCGCAAGTCAAGGCCAAGCAGTTCCCGGCGGCGGAGCACACCTTCACCATGCCCGACAAGGAATTCGACAAGATCTAGCCGCACCGGCTTGGCGGCAATTCGCCGTCGTTTCATGGAGGATCGAGACTGTGGCCCAGGACCTGAAAAAAGCGTATCGCACGATTATCGACGAGCAGTTTCCCGAGCAGATGGAGATCAGCTTTATCTCCGGGGATAAGCGCCAGACGATGTTCTACGAAAAAGTCAGCTGGGTAATCGGCGACGAGAGCAAAGGACTGCGCTACGGCGAGAACCCGGGCCAGCAGGCCGCGCTGTTCAAGCCGGTCAACGGCAACCTGGTGCTGGGCGATGTGCAAACCATCGCGCCGGGGCGCTACCTGGTGTGCGACGCCGAGCTGCTGCAGTTCGGCAAGCACCCGGGCAAAATCAACCTCACTGACGCGGACAACGCACTGAACATCCTGCGCTATCTCACAGATCGTCCGGCCGTAACGATCATGAAGCACAACAACCCCTCGGGCGTGGCGGTGGACGACTCGCTGTGCGGGGCCTACCTCAAGGCCGATCTGGCGGACCATGTGGCCGCATTCGGGGGGTGCATCGCCCTGAACCGCGCGGTGGACAAGGCCACGGCCGAGGCGATCTCCGAGCGCTACGCCGAGGTGGTAGTGGCGCCGGAGTTCGAGTCCGGCGCGGTCGAGATCCTCGCCCGACGCAAGAACTTGCGAATTATGCGCATCGGCAACATCGCACGACTGAACGAGTTCGCCAGCGAGCGCTTCGTCGATTTCAAGAGCCTGATCGACGGCTCGCTGATCGCCCAGCTATCGTTCGTGCCCCAGCCGCGCACCCGCGAGGGACTGATGGCGGCGCAGACCGAATACAAAGGCCAACACTATCAAGTGCAGCGCACGCCGACCGACGCCGAATACGAGGACATGCTCTTCGGCTGGATGGTCGAGGCCGGCGTCACCTCGAACTCGGTGCTCTACGTTAAGGACGGCGTGACCGTGGGCATCGGCACCGGCGAGCAGGACCGCGTGGGCGTGGCCGAGATCGCCCGCGACAAGGCGTACCGCAAGCTGAGTGATCGCCTGGCGTTCGAGCGCCACAACAAAAACTTCAGCCTTGTCGACGACCCACAACAACGCGAAGCAATCGAGGCCGACGTGGCCGCAATCAACGGCGGGCTCAAGGGTGCAACAATGGTCAGCGATGCGTTCTTCCCGTTCCGCGACGGCATCGACATCGGGCTAAGCCAGGGAGTGCGCTCGGTGATCCAGCCCGGAGGATCGATCAACGACTATCAGTCGATCGAGGCCTGCAACGAGGTTGGCGCGACAATGGTCTTTACCGGCCATCGCAGCTTCAAGCACTGATCTTTGGCACCTTTGAGGCGGCTTGGAGCCGCCTCATGGCACGCGAGCGGACTCTGGTCGAAACTCAACGACCCTCTCCGCGACGAACGATTGGGGAAGGTGGGGTAAACGATCTTTGTGTATAGCGCGAGGGGAATGCCAGGGAGCCGCATGCTTACAGGTATAAATAAATCTCAAGACAATGCCCTGCGAGCGCTCACCCAAATATTGTCTTCACAATATTTCCAACCCCCATCTTCCTACGCGGTGTGGATCGTTGGTCAACTACCAGCGTAATCCGCGAGTTTTGCCCCCGGCTCCAAGCCGGGCCGCCCCGGTTAGAAGCGCACCAGCGACGCGGCCCAGGTAAACCCGGCGCCGAACGAACTGATCAGCACCAGCGACCCCTCTTTAATCAGGCCCTTCTGCCGAGCCTCGTGCATCACGATCGGGATCGTGGCCGCGGTGGTGTTGCCATACTTGTCAATGTTGTTATGCACCTTGCTCTCGGGCACTTCGAGCTGCCCGCAGATATACTGGATGATCCGCAGGTTGGCCTGGTGAAAGACGAAGGCGTCCACATCTTCTAGGCTGTAGCCCGAACCCTCGAGCGCCTCGCGCATTACCTCGGGCTGGCGCTGGCAGGCGTGGGCAAAGACCAGCTTGCCCTTCATTTTGACGAAGATTCGGCCGTCGTCGAGCATCTCGTGGGTCAGCCGCGGGTGCTCGCAGCTCGACTCGGCCTCGCACCACAGCGCCTTGTAGAACTTGCCGTCGGCGTGCAGCACGGTCTTGAGAATACCGTAGCCCTCGCCGCGGGTTTCACGGGTGAGGATCGCGCTGCCCGCGCCGTCGCCGAAGATCACGGTCACGTCGCGGCCACGATCGGCAAACTCCAGGCCGGTTGAGTGGATCTCGCAGCCGTTGACCAGGATCGTCTTGTACATCCCGGTTTCGATCATCGCCTGAGCCGAGGCCAGCGAGTAGACGAACCCGGTGCACTGGTTGCGCACGTCCATTGCCGGCACACCGCCCAGACCGAGCCGATGGCCGAGCATCACGCCCGTGCCGGGCATGAGGTGGTCGGGGCTGAGCGTGGCGTGATAAATGAAGTCGATATCGCTTACGTCGATCCCGGCGTCCTGGCACGCGGCGCGCGCCGCGTACTCGCTCATCTCGGCGCTGCACATTCCCGGCTCGACGTAGTGTCGCTGCTTGACGCCGGTGCGGGCCTGGATCCACTCATCGGTGGTGTCTATCAGCTTGGCCAAATCTGCGTTGGTCACAACCTTGGGCGGTACGTAGAATCCGGTCCCGATAATCCTCGCCTTGTACATCCTCATCCTCCTTGGGGGAAGGCGGCTATACGCTACCCCAGAACGAGATTCGGGACAATTACGCCCCTGCCCGAGTGGGCGATCCGCGAACGGCCCTCAGTCGGCCAGGGTATAGACCGTTGACAACGCCTCGGGATCTTGTCCGGCCAGATACTCGGAGATCGCCTTGTCGTATTGGGCCGTATGGGCAAAAGCCTTGCGCGCGTACTCGAAGCGCTGGGCGATGGTCAGGCCGCCGCCCCCGGCCCGCAGCTGCTCGATCAGCTGCGAATAGTCAGCCGGATCGGTCACCGAGGTCACGCGCAGATAGTTCTTGGCCGAAGCGCGCACCATGCACGGGCCGCCGATATCGATGTTGGCCCGCGCCATCTCCACGGTCACGTCGGCCTGGGCCACGGTGGCGGAGAACGGGTAGAGGTTGACCACCACCAGGTCGATGGCCGCGGCCGCGGTGCGCTGCAAATCGCCCTGATGATCGTCGTTGTAGGTCTCGGTCAGCAGCCCGAGGTAGATCTTAAAATCCAGCGTCTTGACCAGGCCGCCCTGGGTCTCGGGCTGGCCGGTGTAATCGCTGACCTGGGTCAGGTTGGCCCCCGCGCCCTCGCCCAGGATGCGCTCGATCGCCTTGTAGGTGCCGCCGGTGGAGAAAATGCGAATCGACGGATTGACCGCCACCAGGGCCGGGATCAATTGATCGAGGCCGGTCTTATCGCTGACGCTGATCAGCGCGTGTTGGATTTTGACCCGATCGTCAACCTTTTCAACGAAGTTCACCGCCATTTGACTCTCCCTTAGCCCGGATTATTCAGTCGATTGTTGCCTTGTTGTCCGCGTATTTCACCCGCCCTTGGGCGATCCACTGCAACACCTGGGAATACAGCCCATACTCCACCTGCAGACCGCGAGCACGCAAATCGTCCAGAGTGTCGATCGCGAATACCGGCACCTCGCGCTGGGCGATGATCGGCCCGGTGTCCACGCCGTTGTCCACGAAGTGCACGGTGATCATCGTCCGCTCGAGCTGTTGCGGATGCTCGGGCAGCAACCCCATGGCGAACTCGTAGCCGTGCCCCCCCTGGTAGGCGCGGGTGTCGGCCGGGTGGATATTGACGATCCCAGGCAGACCCAAACGGTTGCCCGCCAAAGCGTTGATCAGCGTCTCGGTTACGATCCGCGTGTACCCGGCAAGCACGATCAGGTCCACGCCGTAAGGCGAGATAGTCTCGATGATCGCCCGCTCGTGACTCGACCGATCCGGGTAATCCCGGTGGCTTACCACGTGGGCGGGCACGCCCAGACGCTCGGCGCGCTCCAGCGCCCCGACCCCGGGTCTGTTGCTCACCACGCAGCAGACCTCGACGTCGATCTGTCCGCCTTGGGCCCTGGAGGCGATCGCCTCGAAATTGGTGCCCGAGCCCGAGACGAGCACGGCGATTTTCAGCTTGTCGCTCACCCAATCTCTCCATCTTTTTCGATCGGCCAAGGCTATTGACGCACTTAGCAGGTGTCAAGGGCACCTTTAAGCAGCTTGGAGCTGCAGCAAAACTCGCGGCACCTTTGAGGTGCAGCATAGCTCGCGTAGATCGCCGGTCGCTGACCAACCACCCGCCCCGCGTCGAGTTAAATTACCGTGCAGCCGCAGTGCAAGTAGCTTGAAGCGGCAGCTTGGAGCTGCACCAAGGCTCGCACAGAACGCTGGTCGTAGTGCAACAAGCCTCTCCGCGTCGCGGAGAGAATTGTTGATCCTAGAATTTGGTGCGTTCGCGCGTTTTAAGGCGACTCACAGCCGTCCGCAGCAGCTCTCGTCGTCGTCATCATCGTCCGCGCCGCCGAAGTGGTCGTCCCCCGAGTCGTCGTCGTCATCGTCCGCATCGTCATCGTCCGGCATTTGATCGTCGTCATCCCCGGCGCAGGGGTCCTTGCCCATGTCGTCCATCCAGAAGGTCGAGTAGATGCGGCTGTTGGTCAGCGCATCGTAGACCTCAAGGGTCACCAGCGGGCCGTCGATCGTGATCACGATGTAGTGGTGCATGCAGCTGTATTCGAGCATCTGCGGGATGCCGTGCTCCTCGCATTGCAGGCTCGCTCCGCCGCCGCCGGAGATAAAGTAGCGCACGCCGTCCGCCTCCAGGTGCTGGAAGTTGTGACTGTGGCCGTTGAGCACCGCCTGTACTTCGTACTCCTTAAACAGTGGGGTCAGCGCCGCGATCAACAGCGGGTTGGATTCGTGCCCCGCGTGGCTGTATGGCGGAATGTGAAAGCTGACGAACACGTGCTGCACGTCCGGGTCGTCGTAAGCGTCGGCCAGGGCGTTGACCAGCCAGGCGTACTGCTCGGAGCCATCGAGAATCGGCTGCTGGGTGTCGCAGACGATAAAGCGCGAGTTGCCCCAATCGAATTGGTAGTACAGCTCGTTGCCCGGCAGGGCGAAAATGCGATGCCAGATCTGCTGGGTGCCGTCGTCGTGGTTGCCCATCACCGGGAACAGCGGCACCTCGTCGAGCAGCTCGGCCTCGATCTGAAAATGCTCGGTCCAGCGCACCTCGTTGGTAATCTGGCTCTCCTCTGAATCGATGATGTCGCCGGTGTTGATCACGAAGTCCGCAGAAACATCGAGGATGCGTTCGATATTCTTGGAGTGCGGCAGGTGCTGGGAGCGGGTGTCGCCGAACAGCACAAAGCTGAACGGCGAACAGGCATCGGGCGCGGTAACGAATGATTTGATCTCGCCCTGTACGCCCTCCACGATCGCCCGGTAGTAGTAGAGCGTTTCGGGCTCCAAACCATCGATGCGCTGCTCGTGGTATTTGTAGGCCACGCTCTCCTCAAGGGTGTTGCCCAGGGCCTCGCTTGGGCCCCACTCGATGCGGTCCTGCTGCGCGACTGAGGTCTCCCAAAGAATCGAGACCGCATCTTGTGTGACGTACTGAAGGTAGGGGGCTTTGACAACGCGCGCCTGTGCCGGTGCGATCACCAAAACCGACGCCAAGCAGATAAGAACGCAGAGCAGCTTCAGCCGAAACATTTGTATCTCCCATCAGGGTCGGCCTATTAAAACAGCATCGCCGCTCTCTGGGAATCATCAGACCGGCAACTGGTGATTTTCAGCCTTTCACCTGGCACAAGATATCGCCTAACATTGCGCGTACAGTCGGGCCCCATCATTGTGGTCCAATCAGCTCACGATTCGAGGATACAAACATGCGCAAGTTTCTCCTGCCCTCAGTAGCTTTACTGCTGATGCTTTCGCTGCTGCTGTGCGGCTGCCCCAAGTCCAGCGACGAGAGCCACGATGACGACGACTCCGGAGTGCTGATCGGTCCGGGCTCGGGCGACCAGACGGTCACCGAATGCGAGACGTTCTTCGATTGCCCGGACGAGTTGATCTGCAAATCCGGCTGGTGCGTGGAGCCGCGCTACCCCGAGCTCAACGATGAGGCGTTGCGCAGGCCCACTGCCGACGATCCGGACGAGAACGTGCTGGTTAATGGACGCCTGCTGCGTCCGGCTCAGCGCACCACGCAGCTGGGCACGTTCCCGACCAACCTCGAGATCAGCCCCGACGGCTCGCTGCTCGCAGTCAACGAAAACGGCTACGGCACGGTGCTCGACCCCGAGCATTGGCGCACTAAAAAACATGTGCTGCGCATCGTCGATCCGCAGAGCATGGAGGTGGTGCAGGAATTGGTGATGCCCAACGGCTCGATGTACATCGGCCTGCGCTTTAACGCCGCGGGCTCGCGGCTGTACGTCTCGGGCGGCGAGGACCAAGCGGTGCACGTCTACGCCGTGGAATCCGGCGAGCTAAGTCTGGAGCGCTCGATCCCTGTGGACGGCTGCTACACCACCGACCTGCGGCTGAGCCCGGACCAGGCCACGCTCTACGTCTCGTGCGAGCTGACCAACGACGTCGCGGCAATCGACCTGTCCGACGACCAGACAATCGGCCGCTGGGACGCGGGCTGGCACCCTTACGAATTGCTGCTCAGCGCGGACGGCGGCAAGCTGTTCGTTAGCAACTGGGCCGGGTTCCAGCTCCCCGAGGAGGAAGAAAAAGACGGCGATAAGCTCTACCCGCGCAAGCCCAACACCGTGACCGTAATCAACACCGCCAACGGTGAAATCCTGCTCTCGATCCCCGTGGGCTTAAGCCCCGAGGGACTGACGCTCTCGCCCGAGGGATCCACGGTCTACGTGGTGTGCAACAAGAGCGACTCGGTCTACGCCATCGACGTGGCCTCGCTGGCGGTCACGCGGATCTATTCGCTGCACGCCGACTTCGAGGCGCCCAAAGGCATCTCGCCGATCAACGCCGCGATTTCGCCCGACGGCTCTACGCTCTACATCAACGGGGCGGGCGACAATTTGGTGGCGCTACTCGACCTGCAAAGCGGCGAAGTGCGCGGCTCGATTCCCACTGAGTGGTATCCCACCGACCTGGCGCTGAGCGCTGATGGCTCCACGCTGTACGTGCTCAACGGTAAGGGGCGCGGCGATGGTCCCACCGAGTATGAGGGCCAAGGCCAGACCTCGTCGGACCGCGATCAGGTCGGCAGGCAGATCTTCGGCTCGATCTTCAAACTCGCCGTTCCCGACGAACAACAGCTCGCCGACTACACCCAGACCGTCTATGAGAACAACTACCGCCAGCTGCACTACTTCAACTTTGAAAACGGCAACGACAGCGCCCTGCCATCGCCGGACCGCGCGGGCGAGTCGCCGATCAAACACGTGTTTCTGATCCTCAAGGAGAACTTCTCCTACGACTGCGCCTACGGCGACATGGAGATCGGCGAGGGCAAGCCCGAATACAACATGTGGACCGAGGAGATGCTCCCCAACCAGCGCAAGCTGGCGCGCGAATACACGCTGTTCGACAACTTCTACTGCGACTCCGAGAGCAGCATCGACGGCCACCAGTGGGCCGCGGCCGCTATTGAGCCGGACTACGTGGAAAAGGGCTGGGTGCTGGACTACGCGGGCTACGGCATGCCCGGGATCGTGGTCAGCGTCACCCCCGGCTCAATTCCCGAGTCCAATTTCTTCATGCCGCACCTGATCGAGCAGGGCATCGACGTTTACGGCTACGGCGGAGTCGAGAACTTCGGCATCGAGGCTGCCACGCGCTACCGCGACTACTACATGTTCAAGTACCCGTTCAACCTGGTCAGAGAGGATCTGGACCGCGACCGCGCCTGGATGTTCGTACACGAGTTCAACCAGCGCGTGCTCGATGAGACCGTGCCGCAGTTCTCGTGGATCTTCCTTCCCAACAACCACGCCTTTGGTGTGCACCCCGGCCAGTGGACCCCGGCCTCGTGGGTCGCGGACAACGACGAGGCCGTGGGCATCGTAGTCGAGGCCATTGCCCACAGCCCGATCTGGTACGACTCGCTGATTGTGATCTTCGAGGACGACGCGCAGCACGGCTTCGACCACATCGACAAGCACCGCAGCCCGGCCCTGGCAGTGGGACCGTGGGTCAAACGCGGCTACGTCAGCTCCGTGGCCTACAGCATGCCCAACATGCACAAGACCATCGAGCTGGTGCTCGGCTCCACGCCGATGAACCGCTTTGATCAGCTGTGCACGGGGATGTACGACGTGTTCCGCGCCAAACCCGACTACGAGCGCTACGTGCGCGTCGAGCGGATCTACCCCGAGGAAATCTACGAGGGCAGCGCTGACGATCCGCTGGTGCAGCTCTCGCAGACCATGGACTGGGACGGGATCGACGAAAACCAATGGTACGCGGCCGAGCTTTACTGGCGGCTGATGAAGGGCACCGACCCGCCCACCCCCAACAGTGAGCCGAGCATCGAGAAGCTGCCTATATCTTCACCTTGATGTCGCTGATCGGGTAGGCCACGCAGGCATGGATGTAGCCGAAGTCGATGTCGGTGGAGCGCACTCCAATGTCGGGCGGCATGTAGACCTTGCCCGAGATCAGCTTGGTGCGGCAGGCGCTGCACTCGCCCGAACGGCACAGGGCGGGCACGACCACGCCGTTGCGCTCCAACGAGTTAATCAGCGGCTCAACAGCCGAGGCCTTGAACGTCTTGCCGCCGATGGTGACGTTGAACTTGCGGTTGCGCTTGATCGCCTTGGGCCACCCAGGCTGCTTGGTAACGTCGTCCGGCGGGCCGTAGAGCTCGCGTTTGATCTTGTGTTGCGGCACGCCCAGCTCGGCCAGCGCGGGCAGCACCAGGTCGTACATCGCGTTGGGGCCGCAGACGTAAAACGTCTTGCCCGCAACCTTACCCACGGCCTTTTTCAGCAGCGCGGCGTCGAGCAGCCCCTTGGCCCCGCGGAAACCCTTGGGCGGATCCGAGATCACCAGCTTGTACTTGAGGTTCTTATGCTCCTGCGCGAGCTTTTTAAGCTCCTTGCCGAAAATCACGTCGTTGGGCGTGCGGCTGCCGTAAATCAAGTTGAGCTTGAATCCGTTATCGCTGCCCAGCAGCGAACGCAGCATGCTGTAGATCGGCGTAACGCCCGAGCCGCCGGCAATGAACACCAGGTCTTTGCCGTCGATCAAGGGTTCGTAATAGAAGCTGCCCGCTGGTCCGCTGCTCTCAAGCTCGGCTCCGGCCTCGATCTGCGAGATCAGATGCGGGGCCACGAATCCGCCCTGACGGTCGCGCACCGTCAGGTCGAGCGCCTGCTCGCCGGGCAGCGACGAGATGCTGTAGGGCCTGCTGGTGAGCACGCCGTCGATGGTGACGTAGAGGTTGACGTACTGCCCGGCGCGGAACGGCGGGAAGCTGCCGTCGACGCGCTCCATGCGCAGGGTCTTGCTGCTCGGGGTCTGCTCGACCACCTCGGCCACGCGCAGCTTCATCCGTTTGGGATGCAGCGCCTCGACAATCCTGCGCACCTGGTCGCGGTATTGGGCCGAGAGATAATCGACTCCCTTGCCCGGCCTGCGCAACGCTTTCCAGTCGTAGACCACCCTGGCGTAGGATGCGAGGTCCTCGACCCATCCGATCGTTTCGTTGGCCATCTCTATTCTCCCGCGCTGCGTTTGCTGTTGTTCACGATCAACTGGCCCGCCATCTGGCCCGAGATCATCGTCGGCTCGAATCCGCCTCCGGGCTGGGTCCAGGCTCCGGCGAAATACAGCCCGCTCAGCGGCCCCTTGGGCGGAATGCGCCAGACCGTGGATTCGCCCGGTCGATTGTCGAAGCCATAGATGCTGCCGCCCAGTGCTCCGGCGTAACGCATGTTGGTCAGCGGCGTGCTGACCTCGATTACCTCGATGGCGTCACGCAACCCCGGCGCGATCTTGGACGCCAGATCGAGCATGCCCTCGGCCATCTGGTTCTTGGTATCGACGTATTTCTCCGGCGGCAGCTCGAGCCACGGCTCACCGCGATGCAGGCAGGTGAGCACGATCATCGAGGTTCCCGGCGGCGAGATCTCGGGCAGCACGTGGTTGTAGGCGGTCATGGCGATCGCCTCGGGCTTGTCGAAATACATCATGCCCTCGGCGTGACGCTCCATGTCGTAGCTGTTCTGCACGAAGATCTCGTGCTGCGCCATGCCCAGCTCGTCCGCGGTCTTGGTCGCGCCGATGTAGCAGTTGACTGTCGAGGGAGCCACTGTGTTGGAGCGCAGCCGGTCGAAGAACGCGCCGGGCACCTTGCTTGCGCCGATCAGCTCGCGGCAGGTGGTGACCGGATCGGCGTTGGAGAGCACGTAGCGCGCGTCGATCTGCTGCTCGTCCTCGGTGATTACGCCGGTGACGCGACCGGTGGAGGTGAGGATGGTTTTGACCCCGCAGTTGAAGCGCACCTCGCCGCCCAGATCCTCGATGGTCTGCACAAAGGCGTTGGCCAACGCCTGGGAACGCCCCTTGGGGAACGACGCGCCGTACTTGAGGTACGAGACCAGGCCCGTGGCGAAATACAGGAACGAGACCTGGGAGGGCGGCAGACCGAAGTAGCCCCAATATTGCGAGAGCACGCCGCGCGCCCGTGGATCGAGCACATCGCGGGCCAGCACCTGGCCCCAGTTGGCGAAGTTGAAGCGCACCGCATTGGGGTACTTGAACGGCAGCTTGGCCAACGTCGCCGGGTTGGTGACCGAGCTCATCTCCTTTTGCAACATCGACGTCTCGCGGAACAGCTTGAAACAGCGATCGAGGAAACGCCGGATGTTGTCCGCCTCGTGCGGGAACGCCTCGCACAAGGTGGCCTCGTAGGCCTCGCGGCCGTTGGGCAGGGTGATGTCCAGGTCCGGGAACACCGAGCGGTAAAGGTTGGGCGCCTTGTTGAACTCGACCTTCTCGGCCACACCCAGCCAATCCAGATAGCGCAGCAACTGACCCGGCTTGTCGCTGGTGCCGATGCCCGAAAGCTCATGCAACGCAGCCTCGAACTCGAAGCGCCCGCGCACAAAGCTGGTCGAATAGCCCCCCGGCACGTTGTGCCGCTCGAGCAACAATGTTTTGAGCCCGCTCTTGGCCAGAAACGCGGCCCCCGATAGCCCCCCGAGCCCCGCGCCGATGACTATTGCGTCATACTTCTCAGCCATTTACCCTACCTCGTTTTCATGTGACAACAGAGCCCCAATCCTAAAACATGCCGGGATGGGGGTCAACTGGGGGGG
>JAVCCG010000029.1 GCA_030765605.1 Candidatus Alcyoniella australis | reverse complement strand
TCAACCTGGGGATGTTCGCGCCGTACGTGGCCAAGGTTATCTCGCGCCATCGTGCGGAATTTCTCTACGGCATCGTTGCCGCCGACATCACCATGGGAAAGAACTTCGCGCGCTCGATCCATCATTGCCACGCCTGGTCCGTGGCCAAGGCAATGCACGCCGAAGCCCTCAGCGAGGCCTCGCACTCGTTCTGCTACGGCTACCAGGCGCATCTGGCATCGGACGCCATCGCGCACAGCTACTATATCCCGAACAAACTGATCATCAGCTATCGTCACCATGCGATGCGTCACACTTATTGGGAGACGCGCTTCGAGAGCTACCTGGGCCCTGAGGTCTGGAGCAAGGCGCGCGTTCTTGCGCGGCGCTCGTTTGCGGAGCAGGACGAGCTGATGCAGAAAGCACTGCGTCGCACGTTGTTTCCGTTCAAGGTCAATAAACAGATTTTCAACTCGATGATGCTTCTGGGTCGGCTCAAACGCTGGCAACAGCTCGTGGCGGCCCAATCGCGGCGTTCGCAGGTGCTGCTCAAGCCCGAGCGCGTGCAGCATTACATCGACCTCTCGATCGAGGCGTCGATGGACTTCCTCTCCAACCCCGACAGCGCCTCGATCATGGCGATGGACCCCACGGGCCGCGAGGCGATCCGCGCTGCGCGCTCGATACGCCGCAACCTGCGCTGGCTGGACCGGCGCGGTCTGCTCAAAGTACAGATCCTCGACGAGATCGCACTTGAGTTTACGCCGCCCAAGCTCGGGCCGCTGATCGAAAATATCGAACGTTTCCCGATGCTCGCCGTATAATCGGCTCTCCCGCCGTTGCGATCCATGCGTGTAATACGTCGTGGCTGCAACCAATATTCAAATACTTGCGGAAAATTCTGAACGCTCAGTCGCCGAGCAGTTCGGCAGCCTTGGAGAGCACCGCCCGGGCCACGCGTTCCTTGTCGGAGAGTTCGACGTGCAGTTCCTCGCCGTCGCGAATATAGATAGTGACCTCGTTGTTCTCCGAGTCGAACCCGATGTCGCTGCGCGAAACGTCGTTGGCCACGATCATGTCCAGGCCCTTGCGCTGAAGTTTGTCGCGGGCCTTTTGCGACATCGCATCGGTCTCCGCGGCAAACCCGACGATCAACTGCCCCGCCCTACGTCGGGCTGCGAGAAGCGACACGATGTCCGGCGTAGCCTCCAGCGGGATTGCTTGCGGCAGCTCGGATTTGGGAAGCTTGGTATCGGCCACCTGCGTGGGCCGCACGTCGGCCACGGCCGCGGACATTATCAGTATGTCGGATTCGGAAAAGCGCTGCTCAAGCTGTTCGAGCATTTGCGCGGCGGAAGCAACGCGCACGGTGTTAACCCCCACCGGATCATCGAGGCAGACCGGACCGCTGATCAACTCGACCTGGGCCCCCATGCGCCAAGCCACGCGAGCCAGCGCAAAGCCCATCTTGCCCGACGAGCGGTTGGTCAGATGCCGTACCGGATCCAGGGCCTCGCAGGTCGGGCCGGCGCTGATCAGCAGCCGTTTGCCCGCCAGCGGTTTGTCGCAAAGCGTCGATCGGATGTGTTCGAGAATCTGCGCAGGCTCGGCCATCTTACCTTCGCCAACATCCTTGCAGGCCAGTTCGCCGTAGCCCGGCGGTACGAACAGGTAGCCCAATTCGGTCAGCGTGCGTACGTTGCGTTGGACGATCGGGTTTAGCCACATCTTGGTGTTCATCGCCGGAGCAAAGATCACCGGACAGTCCGCGGCGCAGATCGTGGTTGTCAGTAGATCGTCGCACACGCCGGCGCAGACCTTGGCCAGCACGTTGGCCGTAGCCGGCGCGACAACGATCGCGTCGGCGGATTGCGCCAGGCTGATGTGTCCGATCTCCCAAGCGTCTCCCTGCTCGAAAGTATCGCTATAGGCGCGGTTGCCGCTGAGGGTCTGAACGCTGAGCTTGGTGATGAACTTGGCGCCGTTCTGGGTGAGAATCGGCCTGACTGTGGCCCCACTACGCGTGATCAGCCGGATCAGCTCGCAGGCCTTGTAGGCCGCGATGCCTCCGGTTATTCCTAAAACAATACTCTTGTTCATCAGCATGATGCGGACTTTACCACCAGTGCGAACGACCTTCAATCCAATCCGAACGTCGATAGTGTAATTGACAGCGATATCGGGAGTCTGCTAGATGTGCTGAGACACACTTGGGAGTGAGGCAATGGCTCAGTGCATCAAGTGCAGTAAAAAAGCCACGGTCGCGGTAACTCGCGCCATGTCGATATTCCCAACTTCCAAAAGATTCTATTGCGACGAATGCAAGGCCAAACTCGACCGCAAGGAAGACGTAGTGCTGGTGCTGACCTTGACGGTCACCTTCCTCGTGGTAGTCGGTGTGATCGTTTTCCACCACCTGACAAACGTTCTCCAGATCGACAACCAGGAGGCGATCCTGACTGCCCAGCCGGTAAACATGCATTCGCCGGAGAGCCTGCAGAACGTGCTGACCCCCGCTGCCTGGGCCACCTACCAGCGTTACGGTTACCCCTTTGATCGCGTGAGCACCGAAAACACCTTGGGTTCGACCATCGTCTACAAGATGACGCCCGAGAGTTTTCAAACTCTGTTCGATCGCGAGTCGATCCGCGCTGCGATCAATTTTCCCGATTTAATGCCCACGTTCATCCAACACCTACAGGATCCGGCCAGCGGCGCACTGCTGCGGTTGATCTTTTTTACCGAGGATCGCGAAATCGGATTTACAGTGCAGTCCGGCACTGAGGACAATCCGACCTACATCGCGCTGCTCGAGCTGTTGTCGCCCGAGGAGTTCGAGCTGCTGACCAACTCCGACCAGGTAACAGTCGATAAGGACCGCACCTTGGTGCCCGCAGAACTGCCCGAGCCCGAGCCTGTCGATCCTGCCGCGGACGCGCAAACGCCCGAGCCTGTAGAGCAGCAGCCCGAGTCCCAGTAAAGCCATCTATCCATCAGGCATGGAACTCAGCGTTGCGCTTTGCATCGCAATAGAAGTTTCACGAATGATTCGGGCTAGAGCTGTCTAAAATGAAAAAGACGGCGCAAAGATCAGCGGGTACTTGACCGTAACCTCGCCGCCTACCGGCGGGGGGAATTTCAGTCGTTTGAAGCGCTCGAGGATGCAATTCTGCACAGCGCTGTCCTTGAGGTCGCTCTCATCGTCGAGCACAACGGCGCGGTCCACGCGACCGTCAAGGCCGATGGTGAATTCCACTGCTATTTTCCCCGATAGATTGGGAGAGTGCTTGAGCTGCGTCTCGTAGCAATAGCTGAATCCGCGGTGATTATCGGCCAAGATCTGTGAAACGGCCTGGGCGTCGAACGTGCCCTGCTGCGCCCCGCGATCGACGCTGAGCGAGCCGCTGGACACGGTGAGCATCGATTTCTCTTCGCCGATGTTCGGCGCATCGGCGTCCAATCGCAGTCCTGGGTCGATATCTGATTGCTCGGCTTCGGCGTCGCCGTTTTCACCCTGCTTAAGCTGGCGCTGATTGTCTGCGTTGACCAAGGTGCCGATGTCCATTGACTCGAGCACGCTGAACAGATCGTTGTTCCCGGCGTCAACGTCGGGTTGCACGCCGCGCACGTGGGCCAGCTTGGATTCATCGATCTGTACCGACTGCACCTCGCTGCCGCTGATCCTGACCTCCAAGGTCATGCTGTTGGAGATGCCCTCGATCGTCGAGCTTACGCCGCTGATCTCGCCCTTGTGCAAGGCGATGCTTTGCAGCCTCAGCTCGCGCCCGGCTTCGATCTGCGTATTGCGGCGAACCAGGACAGCGGCGGCCAGCGCTTGAACAGCGCTGCCCTTGCCGCGGTCAAGCGCCAAGGCGGCCGCGGTTCTGATCCGCTGGGCTCGCATTAACGCGCTTCGGTTTTCTAGCTCGCGGGAGATCCGAGTGCCGATCAGCCCCGCTGTGGGAGCGGGGCTTTTTCCAACACTGATCGCAGCCTCGCGGCGTGCCTGTGCCGCCTGATCCAGGGCGCGTTGCTGCTCAATGCGCTGTTCGACCTGCACGCCAGTGGCATTGGCCGCTGACGTCGATTGCCCCAGACCCAGGGCGGCCTCGCGGCGTGCCTGTGCCGCCTGCTGTAGAGCCTGTTCAGGGGCTAAGCGCTCGACCGTGATCACCAGCCCCTCTTCGTCAATGGTAATTGTGGGACCGCTGTAATCGGCTGCCACGGACGTGCCGTAGTTCGTGACTTCGAGGTAGATCGGCAGGTCGCGGTTAGGGGCGGTCGCGACGGACGGATCAATACCCTTGGGCAGGTAAAGTTCCACGTCGGGTATTTGCACGGGCGGCCGCCTGCCCTTGACGATCGTTCCGGTCTGAAGCGGCGCGTCAAGCTGGTCGATCAGCGGCAGCAGCACGGTGACCCACAGATCGGCGGTGATGTTGGCAAGGGCGTTTTGGATCACGCACGCCGATTGCGCGGCCTGCTCGCCGCCGCCGCGCTCGGGCGACTCCAGGTAGGCCTGAACCGCGCTGTCGTGCACGCGCAGAAAGGACTCGGTCTTTTCGATAATCAGCGTGTAGTCGTTGAAAGTATGGTAGCCGTCGAAACGGATCGGATATGTCGGGGCCGCCTGAGCGAACAGGCTGTCGTAGCGCTCGTTGTGCTGATGATTCACCGTTGCGTACAACATGCCGGTGAGTTCGATCAGCTCGCGCAGGGTGGCCTCGATGCTCGCATCGTCGGACAGGTCGGCGTGGATCGTCGCCATGTCGAACAGGTCGTTGGGATCGAATTGCGCATCAACGGCAATCGCAGTCGACTGTTGTATCGCCTGGGGGATCAGCTGCTCGCGTCCCTGGAACAGCCGTTGGATTTGGACCGGGGAGAGCTCGATGGCGCGCACGATAATCCGCCGGCTCGCCTGTTCGTCCATGGCCATTGCCGGTGAGGCGGCGCACAGCAGCGCCAGCAGTGCGATAAAAATTGCAACGCGCTTCATCAGCGCCGGATTACCTCCGCAGTGGCGTGTCCGATAGCAGAGGGGTCACGCACTACCGTGACGCCCGCTGCTGCCAGCGCCCCAAGCTTTTCTTCGGCCGTGCCCTTGCCGCCGGAGATGATCGCACCGGCGTGTCCCATGCGCTTGCCTTCGGGTGCGGTCAACCCAGCTATAAAAGACACCACCGGACGATCAAAGTTCTGTGAGATGTAGGCGGCGGCCTCTTCCTCGGCGCTTCCGCCGATCTCGCCGATCAATACCACGGCTTGGGTATTGGGGTCTGCGTTGAACAGCTCAAGACAGTCGACGAAGTTCATTCCGACCACCGGATCGCCGCCAATGCCGATGCAGGTGCTCTGGCCGATCTGCAATGCGCTGAGTTGCGCCACGGCCTCGTAGGTCAGGGTCCCGGAGCGCGAGATCACGCCGACGTTGCCCGGCCGATGAATCTGTCCGGGCATGATCCCGATTTTACATTCGCCGGGGGTGATGATCCCCGGACAATTGGGTCCAATTAGGCTGCATCCCTTGAGCCTGGCGTAACGCACCAGTTTGAGCATGTCCAATGTCGGAATGCCCTCGGTGATCAGCACCAGGACTTTAATTCCGGCCTCAACGGCCTCCATGCATGCGTCGGCCGCCAGTGCCGGAGGCACGAACACCAGCGAGGCGTCGGCGCCCTGCTCTCTCACCGCCTGCGCAACGCCGTTGTAAATCGGCACGCCTTCGAAATCCATCCCGCCCTTGCCCGGAGTCACTCCGGCGACGATCTTGGTGCCGTATTCCAGGCACTGCCTGGTGTGGAACTGTCCGGTCTTGCCGGTGATCCCTTGGACCACCACCCGCGTTTTGTCGTTGACTAAAATGCTCATCAGGCGTCTCCCCGGGCGGCCACGACCTTGCGTGCTGCGTCGGACAGGCCCTTCGCGGAAATGAAACCGTAGGGCGAATCCGCGAGCATCTTGGCTCCGAGGTCGGCGTTGGTCCCCTCGATCCGCACCACGATCGGCACCTCGACCTTGACGCTTTGCATTGCCTTGAGGATCCCTTCGGCGACCATGTCGCAACGTACTATTCCGCCGAAGATATTGATCAACACCGCCCTGACGTTGGGATCGGAGTTCAGCAGCTCAAAAGCGTTGACAACGTTGGCAACGTCGGCCCCGCCCTTGATGTCAAGGAAGTTCGCGGGCATCGCGCCCGAGGCCATGATCAGATCCATTGTGGCCATTGCTAGGCCCGCGCCGTTGACCATGCAGCCGATGTCGCCGTCGAGCTTAACGTAGTCCACGCCGTAGCGCGACGAGAGGATCTCGAGGGGCTGCTCCTCGTTGAAGTCGCGTAGCTCTGCCAGTTCGGGGTGGCGAAACATCGCATTGTCGTCGATCGTCATTTTGGCGTCCACGGCGAGCAGCTCGTCGGATTGCGTGATCGCCAGCGGGTTGATCTCGAGTAACGATAGGTCGTTGTTGATAAAGCAGTTGCAGCAATCGATCGCCAGTTTTGTGAACTGTCGAATTAATCCTTTGTGCTCGATCCCCAGTCCCTGGGCCAACGCCCTGCCGTGCCGCGCGGACACGCCGACCAGCGGATCGATCGCGATTTTAACAATTGCCTCGGGGCGCTGCTCCGCTACCTGTTCGATCTCCATTCCGCCGGCCTCGCTGGCCATCAAGGTCAGGCAGCGCGACGAGCGGTCGATCAACACGGCAAAGTACAGTTCCCTGGCGATTTGCGCCGCGGGCTCGATCAACACCGTGCGCACCAGTCGTCCCTCGGGTCCGGTCTGCTTGGTCACCAAGGTCATTCCCAGAATCCGTTCGGACGCTTGATAGACCTCGTCCAAACTTTGGACCACCGCGACGCCACCGCCTTTGCCGCGGCCTCCGGCATGGATCTGCGCCTTGACTACAAAGGCCGAAGCGTGGAGAAGTTCGGCCACATACCGCGCCTGCCAGGGATTGGTTGCAGTATACGAGACCGGAACCGGTACTCCGGCCGAGTTCAGCAACTGCTTGGCCTGGAACTCGTGTATCTTCACCTACACTTCTCCTGATGTGGTTAGCATTGGTGGATTATAGACGAAATACTGCGCCCAAACGAATAGCCCTGCAGGACGAAATCGATTCAGCTGTTCGGGCGACCGCCTCAGCCGTGGAGGTCGACCCTCTTTTTCAGCTCTTTGCCTACTTTGAAGTAAGGCAGGCGCTTGGGCGGTACGTGGATCGATTCTTTGGTCTTGGGATTGCGTCCGGTATACGGCTTGTACTCTTTGACCGAGAACGAACCGAAACCACGGATTTCGATCCTTTCTCCCTGTTCGAGTGTGTCGGTCATCGCCTCGAAGACCTTATCCACGACCTCTTGGGCCTTTTTCAAAGTAATTCCCGTTCGTTTGGCAAGTACCTCTACCAAGTCCGATTTATTCATACCGCATCCCCATCAACAATGGCGGTTAGTGGTCTGTAGTACGTAACTATTTATTCTTAGAGTTATTTTCTCTTAATGTCAAGGAAAATAATAAATTACTTATCTTCAAGGGGCAATTCGTACACATCGATCGGCTCGCTGCCCTCGATCAGTTGGTGCGCGCCCAGCGATTCGATGTTCCACTGGGGTCCGGCTTTTTGCGATGAGGCCTTGCTCAGCAACACCCTGCTGCCAAGCTTTTTATTGAGTTTCTCCAGACGTTGCGCCAAGTTGACCACCTCGCCCACCGCCGTGTAATCCAACCTGCGCATTGAACCCAAAGCGCCGACAACCGCCTCGCCTGTGGCGATTCCCACGCCGACCGTGGTGCGGCCGAACTCGTCCTGCGCGTGCCGCTTTGCCAGCTGCGTGATGCGCTGCTGGATGTCTTTGGCGCAGTTGATCGCGCAGTCCACATGGTCATCACTGATCAGCGGCGCGCCCCAGAAAGCCATTGCGCCGTCGCCGATGAATTTGTCGAGCAATCCCTGATTGTCGAAAACCGCTTCGGAGACCTCGTGGGCGAACTCGCTTAGGAACTCGACCATTTTCTCCGGACTCACCTGGGCCGAGAGCTTGCTGAACGAGCGGATGTCCACAAACAGCACGGTTATCTCGCGCCGAGCGCCTTGCAGCCGGGCGCGGTCGGGGTCCGCTGCAATGCGTTGGGCCACGGGCAACGGCACGTAAGGCGCCAGGGCGCGTTTCATCTTGGTCTGCAACCGGACCTCGAACAGCAGCCTGTAGAGCGCGACCAGGATCAGCGTAGTGACCAGCGAGATCAGCGGCACTGTCAGCGACAGCACGTAGTTACGGGTATTAAACAGCCAGCCGACCAACTGCCACAGCACTACCAGCAGCGTCACGGCCGTGGCGCCGGCCAACCAGGGGCGCAGACTGGCGAAGGCCATGGCGACGATGATCGCCAACGACCAGATCAGGCACAGGTCAAATAAGACGTACCATGCCGGACGCACCAGCGCCCGCTGATTTTTAATGTTGTCCAGGGCCGTGGCGTGGACCTCGACGCCGGGGAAGCCTTGTGGTGCGAATGGCGTGATCGCCACGTCGAAATTGCCCAGTGCGGTAACGCCGACGAACACTATCCGATTGGCGAACTCCACCGAGTCGATTTTGCCGCTGATTACGTCGACCGCCGAGTAGGTCTGGAACGTCCCGGCCGGGCCGCGGTAGTTGAGCATGATCCGGCCCTGTTCGTCGGTATGGATTCGTTGTTCGCCCACTGCAACGTAGTCAATTCCGTAGCTCGCCAGACGGCAGGCCAGGTCGTCGCGCGTCAGGCCCATGGCCACGCGCAGGGCGCTGATCTCAAGGCTGGGGTAGAGGTCGTCGCCGTAGAGCAGGATCATGTCCTTGTGGCGCATGATCCCGTCTGGATCGGGAAAGATGTTGAAGAAGCCGGTCGCAGCGGCGACGCTCTGGAGCTGCTCGATGTTCGGCTCGGCTCCCTTGGCGCTGCGCACGAACGAGTGGATGTTGTCGCCCAGCTCGCCGATCAGAATCGGAATCGAGAAGCTCGATGCCAGACGACCGGGATCGAGCCGCTGGCCTCCGGGCGTGGAAGTCAGAAAGAACGAGGAAAGCACGACCCTACCCGAGCGCTGGATAGCCTGCGCCAGATCGAGGTCGGGATCGCGCAGCTGGCCGGCGTCGATCAACATGAACGGCAGATGCTGGCTCAGGGTCTTCTGCTCGACCAGTTGGTAATGAGCTTGCTCCACCTGGGGAAAGGCAATGTCGAGCACGATCGCCTTGGGCTTGGCCGAGTTGCCCTGCCCGATGGCGTCAACCAGCCGGGCCAGGTCGCTGCGGCTCCACGGCCAGCGTCCCACCGTGTCCAGGCTGCGCTGGTCGATGGCGATGATTGCGATCTCCGGATCGGGCACCACCGGACCGCGCATGCGGAATCGAATGTCGAGAGTCGCGCCCTCGACCCGCGAGAGCAGCCCCGCGTCCGCGCGTATCGCATAGCCGGCCAGCACCGAACAACCCATAGCTACGAGGAATGCAATCCCCAACGCAGCTAGAATTTTGCGACGTCGGGCAATCGAACTCATATCATTAGAGCCGTATGATGTCTCCGGATTCGGAGATGTGTACGGGAAGCTTGAGGCGTCGCAGCTCCCGCTCGATGGCGGTCACTTTCTCGGGCCGGAGGTGGACCGCGATCAGCGGCACATCCAGGTCGACCCGCTCCACCTCGGATTTGAGCAGCGAGGGCGTCATGTGCCCCGTGGCCTTGGCATGGTCCGCCTGCTTATCGCAGAACGTCACCTCGACGATCACCGCTGCCAGACGATCGCCGTATTGCAGCGCTGCATCCCAGAATTGCGGGCAGCGTCCGGTATCCGCGGTGTATCCCAGAACCTGCTTGCCGTTGTCAAAGAACATCCCATAGGTCGGCACGGTATGGTTGACCGGCAATGCGCGCAGTAAGTATTCGCCGACTCGAGTGGCGCGCTTGGTGCTGAGCTTTCTCATCTTCATCGCGGGGTTCGAGACCGTGGGCAGCCTGGTGAAGTCGGGCCAGAGGCTGGAGTTGAACAGATGGCGTCTGAGCAGTTCCAGGTTGTCCGGCGTGGACCAGACCTCGATCGGCGACTGGGCGGAATTGACGGCCGCGCCGATCAGGAACGGCAGTTCTTTGATGTGATCCACGTGCATGTGAGAGAGTACGACCCGGTCGATTCGCCTCAGTCGTTGCGGCGAGAGAACCGAAGTTACGGTTCCAGCCTCAAGCAATGTTGTATCGTCCAATAGATAGCCGGGGCAAGCAGCTCCCGGCACCAGGTCGCCGCGGCATCCGAGGATCTCGATTTTCATGCTGATCCCATCGTGCACGACCCGCGGTTGAAAGTACATACTGGTGCCCCTGGCAGGAATTGAACCTGCGGCCCACTGCTTAGGAGGCAGTTGCTCTATCCACTGAGCTACAGAGGCAAAGGCTGTTTACATCAAGCAAACGGCGAGTGTCAAATGAAAACGCCCGCCTGCGCGTGGTGGAATCTGATCTTGGTCATGTAAGGAAAGACCAATGCAATATACAATCCGCTCAAAAGATTTGGGAGGAACCTCAATGGAACTGAACATCACATTTCCCGGCGGCAGCAAGGTTACCGCTGAGTACGGTTCGGACAGCATCACAACCGACCAGTCGATAATCGAGGGCGGAGAGGGCGCGGGGCCCTCGCCCTATTTGTGCTTCCTGGCCTCGATCGGCACCTGTGCGGGTTACTACGTGTTGCGGTTTTGCCAGATGCGCGGACTCGACACCGAGAACGTGAGGATCAAGCAAACCAATACTTTTAACGAGGAAACCCACAGCCTGAGCAACGTCAAGATCGAGATCCAAGTGCCGGCGGAGTTTCCGCAGAAATACCATAAAGCCCTGGTACGCGCGGCCGAACAGTGCGCGGTCAAGCGCACACTGGAGTCGCCGCCGTCCGTGGAGTTGCAGACCAAGGTAGTCTGAGAACCGCTCAGCGTTTTGACTTTTTCCTGGGTCGTGAAGTTCTGCTGGGCTCGTTCCGATTTGTAACCATGTGGCGCAGACGGTTGAACAATTTGATCAGCCCCAGAACTAATGCACCGACTCCGAAGAACGCGGCAACCGAGAAAAACGCGATCAGGAATTGCAGGACATCGATCAGCGTGTTGTCCGGTCCATAGTGCTGGTTGATCACCGGCGTGCCCAGGAAGTAGACCAATAACGTCGCCACCAGCACGGCTGATCCGCTGGCCAACAGCACGATGATCGTCTTGAAGTCGGCAGGAGGCCGGACGCTTTTAAGCTTGATCTTTTTCTTGCTGTACTTTGCCATAATGTTTATGGAAGGTAGCCGCTGCCGCTTGCAGTTGTCAACACACTTTGGGCGGCATAAAAGTCCCGAGTTCCGTGATTCGGCCCAATTTTAAAGGTAGTTGTGTATAACTCGTCCTTGTATAAGTTTAGTATTCGGCTTTCCCGCGACCCGTGTCCGGATTGAATTAACCCTAAGCAATGCTTCCAAGACCCATATTCCATACTATTTCATGTTGATAACCCAATTTACGATGGTCTTTGCAATATCTGCGAGCAATCACGGGTTATTCACATTAGATGGGGAAAAACCTGTGGACAAGGTTGTGTACACAACATAAAATCCCTCAAAAATAGCCCCCTCCGATTGAATTGCACAACGTTGGGGCAGGATCACCTTGGGGAGTGTTCAGATGTCAGATCTGGCAATGGTTAACGGTGTTGTCTCGTCGCTTGATAGTGCGACGATTTCAGTCAACGATCGCGGTCTGCTGTTCGGCGACGCGGTGTACGAGGTCGTGGCCGTCTACCATGGCAAGCTGTTCCTGTTCGACGCTCACATGCGCCGACTCAAGCGCTCCCTGGGCGAGATGCAGATGCTCGAAGCGGTCGATATCCGTCTGATAAGAGCTCAGATCAGGAAGCTGCTCAAGCTCTCAAAGATCGACCAGGCCAAGATCTACCTGCAGATCAGCCGCGGCACTGCGCCGCGCGCACATCCCTACCCCAAGCATCCGCAACCCAATCTGCTGATTACGGTCAGTCCGCTTAAGCGCTACAGTGCGGCGCTGTTTCGCAAGGGAGTGTCGGTAATCAGCGTAGCGGACGAGCGCTGGTCCCGTTGCGACATTAAGACCGTCAACCTGCTGGGCAACGTTCGCGCCAAACAGGCGGCCCTCGACGCCGGGGCGTTCGATGCGTTGATGATCGGACACGACGGAATCCTACACGAGGCCACCGCGGCCAACGCGTTCATGGTCAAGGACGATACGGCCTTCACCCATCCTTCCAGCCACTGTATACTCGGTGGAGTAACCTGCGACCATCTGATCAAACTCGGACGCAAATCCGGAATCAAGGTCGTGGAACGGGCAACGAGCCTCGATCAGTTCTACGCGGCCGACGAGGTGTTCCTCAGCGGCACCACAACCGAGGTAATGCCGGTGGTGGGCATCGACGATCGAAAGATCGGCAAGGGAAGGCCCGGAGCGCTGACCAAGAAATTCTACAGCCTGTTGATGGAAAGCATGGCCAACAATCGATAACCACAGGAGCACGGAATGCATAAAAGAACCCTGAGTGCCGTAATAACGATATCGGCGTTGCTGCTGATCGCCTCAATGGCCTTGGCAGCAGAGGAGAACAAATTGGAACCAGGACTGTATGCGATTATGCAAACGAGCATGGGCGAGATTACGATTAAGTTGTTCGACGACAAGGCGCCGATGACCGTCGCCAACTTCGTCGAGCTGGCCACGGCAAAAAAGGAGTGGACCGACCGCGGCGGCCAGAAGATAAAGAGCCGTTTCTACGACGGGTTGATCTTCCATCGCGTGATCCCGGACTTCATGATCCAGGCCGGATGCCCGCAGGGCACGGGCGCGGGCGGACCGGGCTATACCTTCCAGGACGAGTTCGATCCGAGCCTGAAGTTCAGCCATCCGGGTATGCTGGCAATGGCCAACCGCGGACCGGGAACCAACGGCAGCCAGTTCTTCATTACCGAGGCCGCCACGCCGTGGTTGAACAACAAGCACACGATTTTCGGCGAAGTAGTTGAGGGTATGGACGTGGTGAAGAAAATCTCCCGCGCGAACACTGCGGCCATGGACAAGCCGATCAAGGACGTTGTGATCGAGCACGTCGAGATCAAGCAGGTCACGGCCGAATAGTCAATTACCGACGCCCTCTGCGCACGGCAGGCACGCCGGGCGTGGAGGGCTAGTTGATCTCGCTCGAAAGCAGCTCGATCAGCGGATCGAGTACGTCCAGCGACCCCGCCTTTGAGCCCTTGATCGCGATTCCGCTTGGTCCGTAGGGCCTGACCACGTGCTCGGGGAACCGCGAGCCGATCATCTCCATGCGCAGCTTAAAATCGCTGGGCCGCTGTTCGTACTCGACGATCAGCGGCTCGCCCGTATCGAACGCCAGCACGCTCAGCACGCACGACCTACGCCGTCTCACCTCATGCGCCAGGCCGTAGTAGAAGCCCAGCGCCCTACGCGGCGCCAACACCAATACCGCACGGCCGTTGGGCGTGTCGAAGGTGTGAAAGCTGCTGTCGGCAGCGAGTTGGGAACGCTGCACGATCAGCTGGTGACCGGCCAGCACCAGGATCGGATCGGGTTGGAGGCCGCTGATCAGACCTGCCGAGCTCGGTCCGAGGTATTGCGGCTCCTGGCAGGCTGCTTCCAGGCAATAGCGCCAGGCCGTGTCGTGGTCCGCTACCTGGGGATCGACCAGCGGCTCGCCAAGCTCGGCTGCGATTCCGGCAAATGGCTCGATGGCCGAACGCGGGCATCCCAGTACGCGGCAAACGGTTTGCCATAATCCTTGGTCAACCGGCTCCAACCGGAGTCGCGGTGCAGCGGCGATCTCATCGGCATCCAGCGGATGCTCGCTGATCCAGGTCAGGTCCAAGCCCAGCTTCAGCACCTTGCGCGCCGCCTCCTCGTCCTGCGCCAGTCGCGGTGTGGGAAAGCCGATCAGCACGGTCGGTGTCTTCCCTTGACGGAATACCGGAACATTGCTTAGCCGGCCCAGGCCCAAGTGCGACATGAACAGCCGAACCAGCGGCGTCTCAAGGCATTGACTCAGCGCAACGCTGATCAGGATCGTCTCGATTTCGTTGGTGCACGCCAGCAGCAACTTACTTTCCGGCTTGATGGCCATCGGCAGATTGTCGACGCTCATTTGCGCTCCAATGCCTGCGCCAGTTTACGCGGCAGCCCGCCGAATCCGCCGTTGCTCATCAGCACGACCACGTCGCCGGGTTCAATGCACTCGAGCATTGCCACGGACAGCTCCTCGTGGCTGCGGCCTACGCTGCAGTTACGTCCGGCAAGCCGTAACTGTTCGGCGATTTGCTCCAAATCGAGACGTTGTTCCGGCAGCAGTCGTTCGGGCTGGTGCAGCGGAGCGAGGAACACGATGTCGGCGCGGTTCAGCGCTACGGTATACTGCTCCTGAAAGCGGTTGCTACGGCTGGTTGCCGACCGCGGCTCGAACGCCGCGACAAGTCGGCGTCCAGGGTGGGCTGCACGCAGTCCATCGAGGGTTGTGGCCACTGCCGTGGGGTGATGGGCGAAGTCGTCGATCAGTTTGACCGCTCCGTCGAGCAGCACCTGCGAGCGCCGCGCCATGCCCTGGAACGTGAGCATCGCCTTCCTGAATACGGACTCGTCAACTCCCAGCCGGCGACAGGCGCCGTAGCAGGCAAGCACGTTGCGCACGTTGTGCTCGCCGATCAACGGTGTCGCAATCGGCTCCACGGATTGTCCCTCGATCGCTGTCTCGATGGTGGTCAAGCCGGCGTCGAATTTCCAACTGCACGCCCTGATCTGGGCGTCGCAAGCCGTGGCATAGCTGATCACGCGCTGTTTGCGGTCTTGCACAAGTCTTCGCACGTTCGGGCAATCGATTCCGGCGACTACCGTGCCTGCGGGGTCCATGCGATCAAGCAGCGTGTTAAAGGCCCACAACACGTGATCCAAGTTTTGATAGATGTCCGCGTGATCGAACTCGACATTGTTCAGCAGCAGCACTTCGGGCCGGTAGTGCAGGAACTTGGGGCCCTTATCAAAGTAGGCGGTATCGTACTCGTCCCCCTCGCAGACAAAGGGCGATTCCGGGCCGCCGGGCAGCGCATGGCTGGAGCCGAAGTTGCGCAGGATACCGCCGACCATGAATCCGGGGCTCATCCGGGCCTGCTGCAGGGCCCAGGCCGTCAACCCGGAGGTAGTGGTCTTGCCGTGGGTGCCGGATATCACAACCGAGGTGCGGCCGCTGATGAACTCGCGCTCGAGCATTTCGGCCATTGAAACGTAGGGCAGTCCACGCTGGACAGTCGACGCTGCCTCGGGGTTGTCCTTGCGCACAACGTTGCCCACGACCACCAGGTCGATGGGCCGTTCGAGGTTGGCCGGATCGTACCCGGGCAGCACCGTGATTCCCTGGGATGCCAAGTGCTCGCTCATCGGCGGGTAGATCGCCGAGTCCGAACCGATCACCTCGCGCCCGGACTGCTTGAGCATTGAGGCCAAGGTGCCCATGCCCATTCCACAGATGCCGATCATGTAAATCCGCTGCGAATGCTGCGGCGGCAAGGGCCTCAGGTCGGGCGGAATGTAGTAATAATCGTTGTAATTAGTGCTATTGTTACTCATTACTTAATATTCTACATTAATCAATGTCGATATCAACTTGATATCTTATGTAAATTATGTATCAAGACCAGGGTCAAGTGCCTCCCAGACAACATCGTGCAGTCCGGGACGGAACGCGCGCATCGCGCGCCTGCCCGCTGCGGTGTCCTCCGGGTGAACCCGATTTGTCAGCAGCACGATCAGCGTACCGCTCTGCAGGTCGACCCAGAGGCTGGTGCCCACGTAACCCAGATGCCCGATAGCCTGGCTGCCGAACATCGTACCTGATGAGGATCGGCCGCTGCTTGGCGTGTCCCAACCCAGTGCACGGTCCGAGCCCTGCACGATCTGCGCGCGATTGGCGAAAAGCCTGACCTGTTCCGTGGGCAGCGGCCCGCGGCCTTGCCAGGAATCGAGTGTCATCCGGCCGAAGCGAAAGACATCTGATGCAGTCCCGAACAGTCCGGCGTGGCCGACAACGCCGCCCATGGCCCAGGCATTGTGATCGTGCACCTCGGCCACCAACACCCTGCCCCGATTGCGGCAACGCTCGGTTGCTACGAAGCGTTCGGTGGGGTATTGCGGCGAGCTCTTACCGCGCTCAATGGGCAGAAAGAACGTCTGCTCCAGTCCCAGCGGCTGGGCTACGCGCGTATAAAATAGTTGGTCGAGCCTCGCTCCGAGGTGGATCTCGAGAATCCGGCCCAACACCATGAAACCCAGATCCGAATAGATGCTAACCCTGCCCGGCGTGGCGTCCAGCGGGTCGATGGCCACCCGCGAGAGGATGTCGCCAACTCCTTGCATCTTCTCAAAATATGGACGGGTGGCGGCCAGGCCCGAGCTGTGGCTCAGTAGGTGGGTCAGCGTGACCTTGGAGGCCCAAGGCGCCGGGAACTCGGGCCAGAGCTCGGCCACGGTCTGATCCAGGCGCATCAGCCCCTGGTCCACGGCCTGCATCACCAGAGTTGTGGTGCAGATCACCTTGGTCAGCGATCCGAGATCGAAGATCGGATTGTCGTCGAGCTTTCGCGCCTCGGGCTCGCGTTGGGCCCAACCGCCGCGGATTGATCGTGTTTGGTCGCCGCGGCCGGCTACCAGATCGTAGCACGAGAACAGATTATCGCGCCGTCCTGTTTCGAGCAGGTCGACGACCGACTGCCATGCGGCAGGGGTGGTTCCGTTATCATCCAAAGCTCAGCTCCACGCCTTGCAGCCGCGCCTGAACGCCCAGGGGCAACGCCAGGTTCAGGTCGCCGTGGCCGACGGGGAAACCGGCCGCTATCGGAATTTTGCGTGAACCGACGCTTTGAAGCGCCAGCCGGTCCAGGGTCGTGTCGTCGATATCGCCAAGAAAACTTCCGAGGATCAGGCCGTTGATTCGTTCCAATATTGATGAGAGCCGTAGCGTAGTCAGCATCCGATCGATGCGATACTGCCGTTCGTTGGTTTCCTCGAGAAACAGCAGCGCGCCGTCGAACAGCTCCGGCCCGATCACTCCCGCGGCCAGGGCATTGACGATCATCGTCAGATTGCCGCCGATCAACTTCCCGTCAGCGTTACCCGGACGCAGCACCCTGCCCTGTTCCGGTCTGATCGGCTGCGGCTGGTCGGTTCTCAGCAGCAGCGAACGCAGCCGGTTGCCACCCGTATCCGACTGGATCATCTGTTGCGAGGCGACCATCGGGCCGTGGATGCACGGCAGTCCGCGTGCGAGCAGCAGCATCTGCAGCATCGTCAAGTCCGAGCAGCCGATTATCGGTCGCGGGTCAGCCTCGAGCGCTTCGAACTCGATCAGCGGTAAAACGCGCGAACAGCCGTAGCCGCCGCGCGCCGCGATCAAGGCCCGCACCGAGCTGTCGTGCAGCAACTCGTTGAATCCCGCTGCCCGCTGCTCGTCCTCGCCCGCGAGGTAGCCTTCCGCAAGCCCGAGGTTGGACGCCCGCTTAACCGCAAACCCCATCTCCTTGATTCGCGCTACTCCCTTATCGAGCAGCTGCGGATCAAAGGGGCTGGAGAGCGCGAACACGCCCAGCGTGTCCCCCGGTTTGAGCGCAACAAACCTCATCCGATAGATTATCCCTCTTTATTAGAGCACGTAGAATTAGCCCCAAAACGCCCCTGATGCAAACTCAATCAACAGCCAGCACCCGCTTGCAGGCGGCAAAGACCGTTGCGGGGGTAATCCCCTCCATGCAGCGCATGTCCTCGCAGCTGGATCGGTAGCACGGCGCGCAGTCAGCGTCCGACACGAGCTTTTCGCAGAGGCCGTAGCACTCGACCTCGTGCGGCGTGGTCGAGCCGAACAGCGCCACGCACGGCACGCCCTGCGCCAGCCCCAGGTGCATCGCCAAGGTGTCGGCGCTGACCAGCAGTCCCAGGCGCGATACAATGGCGGCGAACACGCGCAGCGGATTATCCGTGCCCGTATCGACGACCGCATCGCCCAGAGCCTCGCCAATAGCCGCGTTGCGCTGGACCTCCTCGGGGCCGCCGAGCAGCAGCAACCGCCCGTGTCCGGCGCGGCTCAGCATTTGGCCCAGCTCGATCCAATGTTCAACCGGCCAGCGCTTGGTGGCAAAGACTGCGCCCGCTCCGGTGTTCAGCCCGATCAGCCGCTCATTGGAAGCGATTCCAAGCTTCGCCAACTTTTGCTCGGCCAGGCTGTGCTCTGCATCCGTCAGCTCGAGCAAGTATGGTTCTGCGTTGAACTCCATGTCGGCCATCTCGAAGGTTATCTGCTGATAGGTTTTGCGGTTGTGCTCAAACTTCAGCGGATCGTCCAGACCCAGGCGCAGGGCGTACTCGGACTCCGGGTTCAACGCGCACAGCGAGCCGTGCTCGGTCATGCCAAAGCCGAACTTGCGCTGGGCCCGGCAACGCATCATCGCGGCGATTGCCCGCGGGTCCTTGTCAAAGCAGTACGCAAGGTCAAAGCGCTCCACGTCCAGCCGCAGCACGGCCTCCAGATCGAGGGTCAGCAGCCGGTCGATCAGCGGGTTGTGAAGCAGCAGCGGATACGATGCCGGATCGGTGATCCAGCTGACGTGCAGCGGCTGATGGAGTTTATCCAATGCACGCAGCAGCGGCGTGGTGCGTAGGCAATCGCCCATCGCCCCGAGCTTGATGATCAGCACGCGGGTCCCCTGGGGCTTGTAATGATCGCAACCCTCGCAGGTCCGCTTGAAACGGCAGGGCTTCTCACCCAGATAAAAGCAACAGTCGTAGCGAACGATCATCTGTCCTTCGCGAACAGGTCTTGGCCGTCAAGCGGCTCGTCGGGTTCGACATTGAAAAACGCCGCCATTGTGGCCCCCACGTCGGCCAACCATGGATCGCTTTTGCTGATCGGTCGGTTGGCCGCCAGAATTCCGGGCACGTCCAGCGGATCGGACGAGCAGTGATCCGAGGCCCACGGACCCATGTTGTCAAATATCACGTCAGGCGACAGTGCGCCCAGCGAGCTTTGCCATGCGGTACGAAAACCCGGCGCAAAACAGACCGTCAGGTCCGGAGCGTCGGCCATTGCCGTGCCCCAAAGCTCGCGATCCGTGCGCAGCACGCGCCGCACCACCGGCCGACCCTGGTGCCGTAGCTCCAGCAGCCCGCGCGAGATCCGATCGAGCAGCTCCGCGGACGAGCGGCCGCGAGGCACGATCCCGCCCCCCTCGCGCCCCTCGAGGTTGAGGTAGATCGAACTCAGGCCGACGTTGTAAGCGCTGGTCCCCTGCCAGGCGACGTTTGATAAAAAACAGGTGTGCTCGAACAGCTCGTCAAGGGTCCGCTCGTGCGGCAGCTCATCGCGCACCGTCAGGTAGCCCTCGGCCGCGAGCCAGGAGTTGAGGTTGACCTGCCAGGCGAAGGGGGAGAAACCGTGGTCGCTGATTACCAGCAGCGTGTCTTGCGGTCCCATGCTGTCCAGCAGCTTGCCGCAGAACGCGTCAATGCGGCGATAGGCCTTGAACAGCTCGGCTCCGTAACGCTTGGCCAACGCCGGGTCGTGGCGTGGATGGTCGGGATCGGCAAGGTGGCCCAGCAGGTGCGCCACGCGGTCGGTATGTTCAAAACAGGTGAACACCATCCGGTAGTCGGACTCGTGCACCGCCCACCAGGTCATGCGTTCGATCAGCTCTAGGTTGCGTTCGACCTCGTTGAGAAAATCGTCGAAACCGGTCAGCCCTTCGATCAGAGCCCAGGTGTCCTCGGCCCAGCCCAGCGTGGCAAAGCGGCCGAACGATTGGGCCAGCGACCGACTCAGTCCCGCGGGCTCGCTCACGGCGAACGCGGGTTCGAGGGGATCGACCATCACCGCCGAGCAGTAGAGACGCGGCGCCGGACCACCCAGTAGCAGCAGGCAGCGGATCTGGCCGTGAACAGCATCGTCGCCTGAGCCGAATTGCAGCGAGAGCCAGTCGCTGAGTTCACCGCGCGCCAGAACGATCTCACTGCCGCCCAAGCGCAGCAGCGCGCCATCAGACGACACACGGTCCAACCGCAGCTCCAGCGTGTGGCCTTCGGGGCCAAAGATATTTGCGCAAAATCCGCCATCGATCGGCTTGAGCGGCAGCAGGCGCACACCCATTACGCTACCGGCCTCGCGTTCGCGGCCCGTTTCATAGACTGCCGAGCGCCCCCAGGCGCCGACCAGGTCGGGCGTGCCCTGGCCGCACAACACGTCGCCCGCGCCCTGGGGCGGCGGGAACGTGCCCGGAATGCGCAACAGCAGGCTGCGAATCCCCTGCCTGGCCAGCAGTTCGCTGACCAGCGGCGCACGGCGGCGGGTGACGAATCCATTGGGACCGTAATCGTAGAGCCCGATGGACGGCAGGTAGTTCTGTGGATCGCGTCGTAGAAAATCGAAGATCCCATGACGCCCAGGATTGACACCGGTCAACGCCGTGGTCCAGGCCACTGGCGACTGCGAGGGAAGCGTGGTGCCCAGACGCGCGATCGTCTTTCCGTGGCACAGCCGCGCCAACGTCGGAAGCTCTCCCGCGGCGATCATTCGGTCGCAAATCCGCGGATCCATTCCGTCTCCGGCGATGATGATAAGTCGCGAGCTGTTGTGCTTTGTCATTTATAAATCATCCATTAACTTGAAATCGAAGTTAGCAGACGCCCCCTGTGCGGGCAATGGCGCAGCGGACTTTCGGTATGTCGCCTTGACATGCGGCAAGCCGCTTTCCTAGGCTGGACACCAATCTGGGAGGAATTGATGACGGCCCTTGTCGGCGCGGCGCGTTGCCAGCAGTACGATCGCGATCTGATTTCGCAGGCCTTTGCCCTGGCCCTGGAACGCGCCGGAGGGTGGCCCGCTGCTATCGGCCCTGGGCGCAAGGTGCTGGTAAAGCCCAACCTGCTGCTGCCTGTGGCACCGGAAAAGGCGGTCACGACCCACCCTGAGGTATTACGGGCCGTGCTTAAAAACCTGCTGGAGTTGGGCGCCGATGTTTGCGTGGGCGAGGAGCCGGGCATGCTGCCCATTGATCAAGTGCGCCGCGCTTTTACGGCGACGGGCACGGCCGCGGTCTGCGACGAGCTGGGAGTCGAGTACTTCACCTTTCAAGACCACGGATATTGCGAGCTGACGGTTCCTGAGGGACAGCAAACGCAAACGTTGTTCGTGGCCCAGGACATTGTCGACGCGGACGCGGTGATCAGCCTGGCCAAGGCCAAGACCCACATGCAGGCGATGTTCACCGGAGCGGTAAAAAACATGTTCGGTACGATCCCCGCCCGCGAGCGCAAACGGCTGCACACCCTGGCGCAATATGAGGCGTTCAACGAATCGCTGGTCGATATTCTGGCCGTTGCCCGTCCGACCTTTTCAGTGATGGACGCGGTGGTCGGCATGTCCGGACGCGGACCCAGCGAGGGAACGATCGAACAGATCGGCTGGCTGCTTTGCGGATCCGACCCCGTGGCCGTGGACCGGGCGACCGCCGAGCTGATGGGTTTTAGCAAAGTGCGCATCCATTACCTGGATCATGCTACGGCTCGCGGATTGGGGGAATCGCGCATCGAACACATCGAGCTGCGCGGTATGAATTTGGCGTCCGACGCCCTGAAGCTTGCTCCGCCCCCGACCTGGTTTCGCAATATGCCGCGTCTGTTCTACCGCATGTTCTACGGCATGTTGTGGATCAGGCCGGTGATCAACGTTGATCGCTGCCAGCGTTGCGAGACCTGCGCCAATGCCTGCCCGGCGGAGTGCATCACCTTTGATCCGCTGCCGCGCATCGACCCCGAACGCTGTATCGAGTGCTTCTGTTGCCATGAGCTGTGCCCCCACGGCGCGGTGGACGAGCGCATGGGTCTGGCGCGTAGGTTGGCAATGAAGTTCGGGTTGGGTTAGGCGATCAGCTCCACCCGGATCTGATCAGGCTCTTGCGGATCGAACTCACGATCGGTCAGACAGATCAGCTCGATCGGCGAATCCGAAAAATTGCGAAAGGCGTGGGCCGTGCCAGCGGGAATCGCGATCAACACCGGACCATGTTGCGCGCAGACCACCTTCGCCACATCGCCGTCTTTGCAAAATACGGCCTCGCACGGACCGCCGATCACCAGGATCGCCTCGTTGGTCGATTGGTGCAGGTGGTTGCCGCGCACAGCCGCGGGCAGCAGCTCCACAGCGTGCACGTTGCGCATCTCGCGTAGCGGCCAGGGCATGATCTGGGCCAGATGGCTCGACCAGCCGCGCTGATCTGATCCGGTGGTCGCCTTGATTATCAGCACGCCGCCCACCAGGTGTTGATCCGCCCACCAAGCGGCAAAATTATCGAGACACGGTCGCATCAGCGAGAAGACGTGCCGATATTGTTCGACCGGCGCACCGTAGGGATCGGGTATATCAACCGGCCCGTCATGCGGTCCGAACTCGCTGAGCAGTCGAAGTTTGTTTGACCATTCAGGGTAGAGCTGCGCCAAATGCTCGCGCTGGCTGCGTTCCATCAGCAGCACCAATGCGTATTGTTCGAGCATCGCGATCGTGATTTCGCAACCGCGATGGCCGCTGATGTCGAATCCGTTCTCTAAAGCCACCTCGCAGGCTTGGGGAGTTGCAGGCGACCCCTCGACCCCGTGGGTGCCTGCCGAGGCCACGATACGCCCTGAACCTGAATCAGCAAGACGCATCGATAAATAGCCTGCGGCCAGCGGGCTGCGGCACAGGTTGCCGGTGCAGACCACCAGCACTCCGCCCATCAATCCTTGTCCTTGTTGCGCGAGCGTTCGCGCTCGGAGAGCCCCTCTTCGATCCGGCGGCGTTTATCGAGCTGTTGCTGCTTGCGCTTGCGCCCCTTGACCTCGTGCGGTCCGCCGGGCTTGGGCGGCAACGGAATGCGGAGTTTGGTTTTATTGGCGCTCATCTATTCGGCCAGGTGGATTAGAAAAGTTTTTTCTGGGGCGCGATCGTCGGGCCCTTGATTCCCAGGTGGCGGTAGGCGTGCTCCGTGGCCACCCGGCCGCGCGGGGTGCGCGCGATGAATCCCTTTTGCAGCAGGTAGGGCTCGATCACCTCTTCGAGCGTGTCGCGTTCCTCGGAGAGTCCGGCGGCCAGGGTCTCGACGCCCACCGGACCTCCGCCGTGCTTGTCGATCATCAGTCGCAGAAACTTGGTGTCCATCATGTCCAGGCCCTCGGAATCGACCTCGAGCCTTCCCAGGGCGTGTTCGGCTATTGCGTGGTCCACAACCCCCTCGCCCTCGACCTGGGCAAAATCGCGCACGCGGCGCAGCAGGCGGTTGGCAACGCGCGGGGTCCCGCGCGAGCGTCGCGCGATCTCTTCCGCGCCGTCATCGACGATCGGTACCCCGAGAATGCGCGCGCTACGCAGCAGGATCTGGGTCAACTCCTGGTCGCTGTAATAGTCCAGGCGCGCGACCCAACCAAAGCGGTCGCGCAGCGGTCCGGTAAGTAAGCCCACGCGGGTCGTGGCGCCGATCAAGGTAAAGCGCGGGATGTCCATTCTGATCGAGCGCGCCGAGGGTCCCTGCCCGACGATCAGGTCGAGCTCAAAGTCTTCCATCGCCGGGTACAGTACCTCCTCGACCACATGGCTCAGGCGGTGGACCTCGTCGATAAACAGCACGTCGTTGGGCTCGAGGTTGGTCAGGATCGCTGCCAGATCGCCCGGACGCTCGAGTACCGGGCCGCTGGTGATGCGCAGTTGAACCTCGAGCTGTGCGGCCACGATGTGGGCCAAGGTGGTCTTACCCAGCCCCGGCGGGCCGTAGAACATCATGTGATCCAACGCTTCCCCGCGCTCGCGGGCCGCTGCCACGAAAACCTTGAGGTTGTCTTTTACCCGGCCCTGGCCGATGTACTCCTCAAAGCGCTGCGGACGTAGCGTCGCCTCCAGCGAAATGTCGTCCGGCGTGCGATCGGGATCGATTACGTTGCGGCATTCGTCCATCGGCTATGCCTTGGAAAGCAGCTTCAATGCGCTGCGCAGCAGCTGCTCAATTCCGTCGTCGGGATCGAGATTTTCACTGACCCGCGCGGCGGCAGCCTCGGCTTCCTTACGCCGGTACCCGAGGTTGAGCAAAGCTGAGATCACGTCCTGGTTCAGGTCCGAGGAATCCAACTCCTCGCTTTGAACCTTGGGCAGCTTGCCGCGCAGCTCGACGATCATCCGTTCGGCGGTCTTGGTCCCGACTCCCGGCGCGCTGCTGATCATTGCCGCGTTCTCTTGCTGCAAAAGCTGGTTCAGACGCTCGGCCTCGATTCCGGAGAGGATGTTGCGCGCCAGACGCGGTCCGATGCGCGAGACCGAGATCAGCAGCTCGAACATTCGCCGTTCGATCTCGCTGACGAACCCATAGAGATCAAAAGCGTCCTCGCGCACAACAGTGTGCACCAACAATCCGACTTGTTCGCCGACCTCACCCAGGGCGC
>JAVCCG010000028.1 GCA_030765605.1 Candidatus Alcyoniella australis | reverse complement strand
TGCCCCTGCGGCAGCGGGGAGACGCTCGTTGCGATGGCCCACCTGGTGCCCTTCAGCCGGTTGGTGGCTGTGGTGTCCGATCAGATCGCTGCGCTGCGCTTTGACTTCAGCCCCCTCAAGCACCTGATCACAAGCAACGTCAAGCTGGCCAGGTGGGAGGATATCCAAGAAGGCGCTGCCCGGCGACGCGGCTGGCTTTGCGACACTGGCTTTCGAGACCGGGCGGGGCTGTAGGGGTATTGCATTTATTTTTCAGCAAGGTGTATAAATTATTTTAAATAGGAGGTGAACATTATGAATCAAATTTCTCGTGCTTATGAGTTAACAGGGAGGGCAATGCGTTCTCTAGCCTCGGCATATGATTCGGTTGAGCGTCTGACCCATGCTCTGCATGAGATCTCCTTGCTCCCCCGTGATGAGTTGCCTCGGGATGTCCAAGAAAACATTGATAAAATTTCTGGAATGATAGACCAGGACCAAACGGGTAGTTATAAGCAAAGGCTCGATTCCATGTCTAGTGATCTTAGGCAGGAGCTGTGCACGGCGATTATGGACTTGAATTCTCTGGTGACCGGTCTTTGGTATAAAGCTGAAGATTAGCCAGGTCGTGGTATTGGAGCCAGAGTCTAAAGGCAAATCGCCTGGGGCTGATTTTGAGGTCTATCCCGACGGGAGCGTCAAGCCCTTCGAGGCGGCAAAGGGAAAGCCTCCCACGCCCGCCCAGGCGTTTTACTCGGGTGATCTGAGCACGCTTCGCAGATGAAAAAAGCCATCGGTTGCCTGCTCGCGCTCCTGTTCGTTGGCCTGAGCACTCCGGCCTTCGCCGTAGACCTCCAGGCAACAGTGACGCGGGTGATCGACGGCGACACGTTTGACGTGCTGCTGGCCGACACGGGCATCAAGGAGCGCGTGCGGATCATTGGGATCGACACGCCGGAGATCCCCAGAAACGGAAAAAAGGGCGAGCCGTTCGGCCGCGAGGCCGAGGCCAAGGGCCACGAACTGCTCGATGGCCAGCGGATCACGCTGAGGCTGGACAAGGCCAACGTGGACGACGGCCACCGCGACCGATACAACCGACTCCTGGCACACGTGATCCTCGCCGACGGCCGCTTCTTCACCGAGGTGATGATCTCCGAGGGCCTGGGCCACGCCATTACCAATTTTGACTACGACCCAGATCTAAAGACGCGCTTCCTGGCTGTCGAGCAGACCGCACGGGAGGCCAAAATCGGCATTTGGAGCCCTTGATGGACAAAGAGACCGACACGCCCCCCGAGCCCCCGATTTCCAAAGAAGAAGCCATCGCCATGCTCAAGGAAGGCCAGGTCGAGGAGTGGAACAAGCTTCGAGAGGAAAAACTTTGGGAAGCAGATCTCAAAGACGCCGACCTCAAGGGGGCACACCTCGAGGGCGTTAACCTTATAATGGCGAATCTCGAGGGCGCCAACCTCAGGGAGGCGAATCTCAAGGGCGCTGACCTAAGTGAGGCGAATCTTAAAGGCGCTGTCCTCAATGGGGCGAATCTCGAGGGCGCTGACCTCGAGGGGGCTAATCTCAAGGGCGCTGACCTACGTGAGGCGAATCTCAAGGGCGCTGACCTACGTGAGTCGAATCTCAAGGGCGCTGACCTCATGGCCGCGAATCTCGAGAAGGCGAACGTCGCTTTTGTCCGATTTAACCGTATTTGTTTTCAGGGTCGTAACCGCTGGTCCATAGATGGCAGATATCGCGGGATACGAGTTGATAGTTGCCATGGCAATGCTCGCTTCAAGCGAATGGTTCAGGACGAGGATTTTGTCGAAGAGTTCAAGGCAGCATGGTGGCGCTACCCGCTTTACATCATCTGGCTGATCCTCGCCGACTGCGGCCGGTCGCTATGGCCCTGGATCGGCTGGTCGATCTTGTTTGCCGTCTGGTTCGGGTTCAAGTTCGCCAGCTTTGGGCCAGAGGCGTTTCATCTAGTACACCTGCCGTGGTCAATAGGAGCGATGATCTATTACAGTGTCGTCACGTTCACCACGCTCGGCTTCGGAGATATTGCGCCAAAGACTTTGGAAGCAGCTTACTGGGTCATGGCCGAGGTGATCGTGGGCTACGTGATGCTCGGCGGCCTGATCTCGATCTTAGCCACCAAGCTCGCCCGCAGAAGCTGAGACACCCAGCCCGCTTTACCAACGGCGTTGTAGATAGTCCAACAAAACGTGCTTCAGAGTTATTGCAAAACCGCGCCTGAGTTATCGCGCGCCGCTTCAGGCGGCGAAAGAGTTGGTCAACATGGTTTGACCACGGTCGGCTCCTCGGCCAAAATCGGCCGGCGGACGAGAAACTGCAACGTAAGGATACAAGTTCGATGCGCAGACTGTTGAGGATTCTGTTCAAGACCCTGGGCGTGCTGCTGGTGACGCTGATCGGCCTGGCGCTGGTCGGCATAATCTACGGCTGGGCCGACCGCGGCCTGCTGATCACCACGGAGGACGTGGAGTACGCCTATCCCGAGGATCACCCGGTGCAACTGCCGCGCGATCTGGCGGCGCACCCGGAGTACAAAACCGAGTGGTGGTATTTCACCGGCCACCTCAACGACGATCAGGGGGGCGAGTACGGCTTCGAGCTGGTGTTCTTCCGCATTCGCACCCTGGGCGTGTGGTACAACCACGTGCCGCTGTGGTGGATCTACAAGACCCACGCCACGGTGGCGCAGTTCGCGGTTGTCGACAAGCACAGCGGCGAGCACACATTGGCCGCGCTCAACGCGGAGAACTCGAGTTCCGACGTGGGCGCGCTGACCGAGGCGATGCGCGTCTGGACCTACGACTGGTTTGCCCAGGCCGAGTTCGACCAGAACGACGAGTTGCGGCTGCACATCCGCGCGGACAACGGCCCCTACGCCCTGGACCTCGAGCTGCTGCCGCTCAAGCCCGCGGTGCTGCACGGCGATAACGGGCTGATGCGCAAACAGCCCAACGGCGTAAACTCCAACTACATCTCCTATACGCGGCTGGCCGCAACGGGCACGCTGAGCGTCAAGGGCGAGCCGCGTCCGGTCACGGGCCTAGCCTGGCACGACCACGAGTACGCCTCGGGCTCGCCCTCGCAGCTCGCCGCGGGCTGGGACTGGCTCTCGATCCAGTTCGATTCGGCGGAGGAGCAGGCTGCTGCCGATCAGCCCAATCCCCTGGACGGCGCCGAGCTGATGATCTACCAGGTGCGCTCCATCGACGGGCAAGGGCTCGAGGGGAGCAAGGGCACGTTCGTGGACCGCGAGGGAACGCCGCAGGAGCTTTTACCGGACCGCGATTTCACCCTGCAAACCGGCGGCGAGGGGGTCTGGACCAGCCCGCTGACCGGCGCGGCCTACCCCTTGGGCTGGGTCGTGGAGCTGCCAACGCGCGGCTGGACCGTCGAGGTCTCGCCCGTGGCCCGCGAGCAGGAAGTGCCCGGACCGCTGATCGACGTCAACTACTGGGAGGGGGCCTGCACGGTTACGGCCCACACGCCCCAGGGCTCGATCACGGGCATGGCCTACGTGGAGCTGTGCGGCTACGACGAACGTGTGGACAAGTTCTGACGCGAGGTGGGGTGGCAATAATGTTGGATAACATTATAAAGAGTCGCCCCGCGGCGCAAAGATCATAACTGAGCCACGACCATGGTCATTCGTGTGTTTTGCCGTAGCCCCGAGCTGCCTCAAAGGTGCCTCGCGGACTGGCCGCACCGCTCTTGATACAATTATCGGCTAGAGCATTGCACATTATAAGGAAGCTGTGATGAACGGATATCGATGGATCTTGGCGCTGCTGTTGGCCCTGGCCGCCCTGACGCTGGTCGTGGGTTGCGGCGGTGGCGATGATGACGACGGTGGCGGCGGATCGGGCGGCGATGACGACGATGACGACGACCTGGGTCCGTGGGACGGTATTGAGCTTGAGCAGCTCAGCGCGCCGGACGAGTACAGCGTGGTGATCGTGTTCAGCGTCGATCCGAGCACGGCGTTGGCCGGTGATGTGCGCACCTATCAGATCAGCTCCGAGATCCACGAGCTGGAAATCGAATCAGTGACCTACGATGCGGAGACGGCCCGGGCCACACTGACCACGGGCAAGCAGAAGCTGGGCCTGCAATATACGCTGCAAGCAGGCGGCACTGACCCCGGGCAGGGCGTTGGCGGCGACTTCTGGTCGGCGGACACCGCACAGCTTTGGGCCGTTGACTTCAGTACCCCGGATTTCGACGAGTACCAGCTTACGGCCCAACGCGCGGCAGTGGGCGATTACGGCGTGGTCTACGTTGAGCAGGGCATGGTCGTGGACAACGCCCAGACCACGGTCGAGCAATTCGACCAACACATCTACCCGACCGAAACCGAGCTGTTCTGCGAACCGGGGGACATCGACGACAACGGCAAGGTGCTGATCCTCGGGCTCGACGGCGGGCCGTACTACGGCGGCTACTTCTCGTCGATCAACTCCTACCCTAACGAGCAGACCATGGATTGGTGGGGCATTCACTCCAACGAGATGGAGATGGTCTATATCAACGTGGTCAACGGTTCGTTCTATTACGAGCAGGTGGTGCCCCACGAGTTCCAGCACTTGCTGTACAACGAGGAGCATGGTCAGACCAACCCGTACTGGGCCTATCACGACGAGGGCCTGGCCGAATGCGCTGTACACGCGGTCTACGGAATCAACTCCGGCGCCCTGAGCTACTACCTGAGCGATCCCAACGGATTGATCGGCAACGGCCTGTCGCTGGTCAACTGGACCTGGGGGCTCTACGACAACTACGTCCAGGCCTACCTGTTCTGGACCTACGTGGCCTCGCGCCTGGACGGGGTCCAGACCTACGGCGACGTGTTCACGCTGAGCAACGGCGGCCCCGACCAAGTGCAGCAATTCCTGGTCAACACCCTGGACGAGTCGTTCGCCACGGTGCAGATGAGCAACCTGATCGCCAATTGGGTTCAGGCCTCCAGCGGGCGCTACGGATTCGGCGAGATGCTCAGCTTCGCCGCCCACAGCGTTCCGCGAGTCGATGCGGGCACCACCTCGCTGGCCCTCGAGTCGTTCAGCGGCGCGCTTTTTAAGCTGGGCACCAGCCCGATCAACTACCCCACAACCCAGGGACCCAACATGCTCTACGCCGGGATCGATTCGGGCGACAACGTGGACCTCGAAGCGCCGTTCGACGTGAGCGGCGGTGTGCTGCTGGTCTACAACTCGCGCTTTAAATTCGATACCTGGCCCACCGAGCAATCGGGCCCCGATCTGCCGGCCCTGGCCGACGATAAGTATCGTCCCGCGCCAAGCGCGATCTCGCCGGCTTGGCTCGATCCGCCGCCGTTCCATCCCGAGCGGCTGAACGAGCTGCGGCGCTGGCAGCAGGCCACCATCCTGCGACTGATGGAGCAGTAATGACGATGCGCACCGTGGCGATCATTGCGGTCCTGCTCTCGGCCCTGACCTTTGCGGCCGTTGCAGCGGCTCAGCCGATGCCCACGGGCAACACGCTGGTCATCTACGGCTGGTCCGACGACGACAAACTGTGGGCGTTCGGCGAGCGCGGTGACTATTCCGGCGGGGCGCTGGCCGGCGAGTCGATCCACGTGTACGTGATCGACGCGCTGAAAAACGATTTCGTCAAGAAGCTCGAGGGCGAGTTCACCGAGCGGGACTACCCGGACATGGAGCGCGCTGCCAACGACGCCGCGCGGTTCGACCAACGCACGCACACCCAACTGGGAGCCTTGGGGATCCGCGGCCGAAAGGGCAACGAGGTTTACCGCCAACCGATCGCGGTCTGGCTGGGCTACGACTCGGTGATCAAACAGTTCGGCGAGAACCTGGTGCGCTTCAGCCTGGGCGACCAACACTACGAGATCAAACTCGAACAGAGCGTCGAGCAAAATGCGGAGAACCCCTGGGACGCCAAATCCAAGTTCAGCCTCTCGATCCGCCGCAACTCCGGCCCCTGGCAGGTACTGCAGGCCGACCGCTCGGCCTGGCGCAAATTCATTCAGTACAAGATCGTCTACGTCTCGATTTCGCCCGGCGGCGACAAGATCGCCGTGGTGATCGAGGCGGTGCAGCTTGGTTTTGAGGCGGCGAAAATCCCGCGCTACAAAGGGATCACCGGAGCCCTGCCCCGTTAGTGTTCACCAAATAATGTTATTCAACATTATTACCCACCCTCCATCATCCGACGCAGCCAGGGCCATTGAGCTACGACCTTGGTCTGCTCGCGTTTTTTGCTGCGGCCTAAATGGGGGATTGGGAATCGTGTGTAATGGATAAAAAAAGGGCTGAGGCGGGGCAACCTCAGCATCCAAAAAGGAGGTCAATAGCTACGGTGTGAAGCTATCACGTTTCCTGCAAAACGGATTATAAGCAAGCCATGTGCCATGTGTCAAGGGTGATACAGATTGAAAAACAAGGACATGTAATTTCAACCTGTTATCCGCGGGCAGGGGCATGAATCACATCGATAACATAGGCTAGAACTGCAAAACATCGAATTCATGGGTCAAATTTTCACGGCGGCCTCTCAGTTTTTTGATGTTAAAAATTCGATATTCGCCTTGAAGCTGTACAAATGTACAGTATAATGCCCCTGTGAGCAGCATGGGCAACCGAATTGTATCGGGCGCGGCCACTGCACAAAAGTTATGCAACCGGCAACGCGCGATTATGCACGTGGACATGGACGCGTTTTTCGCGTCGATCGAGCAACGCGACGATCCGACGTTGCGCGGCCGTCCGGTGGCAGTGGGCGGTCCGGCCCAGGGCCGGGGCGTGGTGGCGGCCGCTAGTTACGAGGCGCGGCAATTCGGCGTGCATTCGGCGATGTCCATGGCCCGCGCTTTGCTGTTGTGCCCCAACCTGGTGCGCGTGGATCCGCGCTTTGATGCCTACAACACGGCGTCCAATCTGCTGTTCGAGATTTTGCGCAGCTACAGTCCGCTGGTCGAGCCGCTGAGTTGCGACGAGGCGTTCGTCGACCTAGAGGGCACGGCGCGGCTGTGGGGTCCGCCCCGGGGTGTGGCCCAGCAGGTCAAGCTGCGGGTGGCCCACGAGCTGGAGCTGACCGCCTCAGTGGGTCTGGCCGACAGCCGACTAGTGGCCAAGGTCGCCAGCGACCTGCAAAAGCCCGACGGCCTGGTGGTGGTGCCTCCCGGAGAGTCTCGCGCATTCCTCGCACCCTTGGCCGTGGGACGGCTGTGGGGAGTCGGGCCGCGAGCCCAACAACAACTGGCGCGCCACAACATCGAGACCATCGGTCAACTGGCCCAGACCTCCGAGCAGTGGCTGCTGAGCACGTTCGGTGTGCACGGTCCGCGGCTGAAACAGATGGCCGGCGGCATTGATTCCACGCCGGTGCACACCGAGCACGAGCGGCGTTCGATCAGCCACGAGCAGACTTTCGCCAGCGATCTGGCCCAGCGCGCGCAGCTCGAGGCTTGCCTCGACCGGCTTGTGGCGCGTGTGGGCAACCGCCTGCGCTCCCAACGGCTGTACGCCAAGAGCGTGGGGCTCAAGCTGCGCTACGCCGACTTTTCGACCATCACCCGCGGCCTGACATTGCCCTGCGCGACCCAGGTAACGGCCACGTTGCTGCACGCGGCCCACGAAATGTTCGATCAAGCCTGGCGCGACCATCGTCCGTTGCGGCTGATCGGATTCGCCGTACGCGGCCTGGTCGACCGGCCGGTGGGCCAGGGCGAGCTGTTGGGCGATCCGGCCCGGACGAGCGTCGGATGCAGCTGCTGGGCCCGGCCTGCGACGAGATCTGGCAGCGCTTTGGCAAAGGCGCGGTTTTACCGGCCAGCACCGCGGCCTTAACTAGCGATAAAACCCGCAAATGAGCCTGACTCATGACGCAAAGAGGTACGTTGACCAACAACCAACGCCATGCGCGAGAGGGTGATACATGGCCCAACGGCTGACCAACGCCCGTGTCCGCGTGCTCGACGCGCTGTGGGAGCTGACCGCCGAGCTGGGCATGCCGCCGACCCTGCGCCAGCTTCAACAACAGCTCGGCCTGCGCAGCGTCAACGCGATCAGCGAAGCGCTACGTGCGCTCAAAGGATTGGACCTGGCCGACAACGCGCCGGGCCGCAGCCGCTCGTGGCGCGTCACTCCCCGCGGCAGAGCGGCCCTGGGTCAGCCGGGTCTGGTGCCGCTGCTGGGACGTGTGCGCGCCGGAGTGCCTGCGCTCTCGGACGAGTCGCTCGAGGAGCTGATCGATCCCCTGGGCCTGATTCCGCCCAAGCCCGGCCTGTTCTGTTTGCGCGTGCGCGGCGATTCAATGAGCGGCGACGGGATCATGGACAACGACCTGGCGTTCGTGGACAGCCGCGCCGAGGTGCATCCAGGCGACATCGTGGTGGCGCTGGTTGACGGCGAGGCCACGGTCAAACGCATGCTCGAGGATGGCGACGGGCCGCTGCTGATGCCCAGCAACCCCGACTACCAACCGATCCGCATCACCACCGCCACCGAGCTGCGCATTGCCGGTCGCGTGGTGGCCGTACACCGCAGGCTCTAGCTGATGTCGGAACTGCATTGGTTGATGATTCTGTGGCTCAAAGCATTTGTTTTTACCCTGGCGGTCGAGGTGCCGATCTTCGTGCTCTTTGCGCGGGGTCAAGTCCCGCTGTGGCGCGCGGCAGTGGCCGGTGCTGCGGGCACCTGCCTGACGCACCCGCTGCTGTGGTTCGCCTGGCCGATGGTAATACCCGATAATTATGAGCTTTATCTGGCTACCGGCGAATCGCTGGTCGTGCTGATCGAGACCCTGACCTTCTGGCTGATCGCCCGGCCGATCTCCCTGGGGCGCGCGGCCTGCGCCTCGCTGGTGGCCAACGCCGCAAGCTGGGGCCTGGGCACAATCGTTGATCGGCTGCTCTAGCCCGCACTATTGACGATGCTTCTACTGTGTCGCACACTTGCACGCCTTGCTGACGAACCCTCATGAATAGTCCGGACTAGGCGAATCGCCAAAGACCCGCTTCTTATCAAGGTGTATGCGCGATAATGTCAAGTGATACTTTACATGCTGGATTTCGCTGTTTTACCCGGGTTTGTCTCTAATAATCAACGGCTTAACAGCCCGCCCTTGGTAAAATACTTTAGGACTTGCATGCGAATTGGGATTTCAAATCACAGATTTCGTATAGGTTACGAAGCGCGTATAGTCGTTGGAATTGCAGGGTAATCGCGATTTGGCTCCATGCGATGTTCATATACTGTTTTCCCCTGTCGCGTAAGCTCTTGATTAATCAGGGTAATCTTGAAACCGCACGCATGCGATAATCTTTCGAAAAAAACCGCGATTCCGCTGTAATTCCGCGCGAGTACGATAGGGCTTAGTTGATCGCATAGGTTGAGTTTTCGCCGGTCTGTAAGTTGCTGATTCTAGTGCGAAATAATCGTATGGAATTTTTGGCAAAACATTATGTCAACTAGCCGCCCCTCAGTTTTTTTGTTCAATCGCCGTCCGAGATTCGGTTTTCAATGAGCACCTTTATATTTTACCAGTGGATGGGGAGTTGTGTCAAATGCTATCTTACTTGGCGGGTGAAATTCGGCGTTACAAGAGCAGGGTTAGTTTGGGGGACATGATACTTAATTATAGTTTAACCAACTGATAGATAAGCACTAATAGAGGTATGGCGTCAACAGTCAATTAAGTTTCGTGTCCCCAAAACTCCGGGGATGAGGAATCCCAGGGGCCACCACTCGCGATATACGTGTCATGGGAAAAAGATAACAGAAACAGGACCATTGACAATAATTAAGTATCGTGTCCCTTTCATTGCCTAGTAGACATTGACGCCACTCCGTCATTCAGAGGACGCAGGCCGAAGAATCTACGTGGAGACGTGGAGTTTGTTGTGACTTGTCTGGCAATAAATAGGTATGGTGTCCCCCTATTTGTTTCCTATTTGTCTCTGGTGTCCCCCTATTTGTCTCGCCACGACTGGCCCTGAAAGGCGGAAGCCCCGACCGTTGCCGATTGGGGCTCCCGTTAAACGACGCGGGGCGACCGGTTGGTCGCCCCGCTAAAATGGCTCCGCAAATTGGACCCGATGGAAACTTTTCAGAGGCCCAGTCAATAGGCGCAGTGCCATCATCGCTGCTTTCAATGCCCTCCGTCAGCAGCCGATAACCCTCGTGGTCGAAAGGCACTATGAC
>JAVCCG010000027.1 GCA_030765605.1 Candidatus Alcyoniella australis | reverse complement strand
ATCGGCGCGGCAGCCGAGCTGAACGGCGCGTTCGCTCCGGGATCGGCGCACTCGGAGGGGCAATTGATCGGCGTATCTCCCGGGCCGCACACGCCATCGGTGCAATCGGCCGGTTTCGCCAACTCGGCGGTCAGGGTCTGGGCCGCGGTGACTACCGTATAGTCCGGGTAGCCGTACTCGTAACTGAAACTCGGCCTGAGCGCGGCCAGCGCATCCAGGCGGCCGCCGCCGCCCCAGCAGAAGAGCTGGGGCAGAATCTCGTCGTAGGGTGTGCCCTCGGCGTAGCCCTCCCCGGGCTCGGGGAACGACGACCAGATATCGGTCACCGCTACCTTGGCGCGACTATCCAGCGCCAGCATGTTGTAGCTGAAAAATGCGCCGCCGCAGTGGCCGAACAATCCGATGCGCGAATCGTCGACCTGGACCAGTGCGCCCGAGGCGAGGAAATCAAACAGCAGCGCCGCCTTGAAAACCATCACTCCGTAGGTTGTGCGATTAAAAGCCGCCAGGCGCACGGCCAGCTCATCCGACCACAGACTCTTGTCGTCCCCCGTGGGAATTCCCATCTCCTTGACGTCCCAGCTCAGCGTGACCACACCCAACAGCGCCAGCACCGGCCCGCCGAGCTCGAACATCTGCTGCGCGTTGCCCGCCGGATCTCCGTGACCGTGGGTCATCAACGCCGCGGAGTACGGAGGGGTTCCGGCACTGGGTACGCTAAGCAATGCCATGAACGTGCCCACGACCGGGTCGTTAAACACGATGCGGTACTGGGTGTAATCGGCCGTGGTCTGCGTCGATTGAACGTAGTATTCCACCGGCCGCTCGAAGCGCGTGGCCAGCAGGTCGGTAATTTTGAGCACGTCGTGGAATGAGGACTCGGGCGTGATCGAACCGCAGTAGCTCGCGCCGGACTGCAACAGCTCGTAGCCCAGGGAGTCGAGCGAGCGCGGCTCGTCGCAACGCTCGAAGCGGCATAGGTCGTCCCAGGGCCGTTGGGAGTCGGCGGGCGGGGACTGCTGATCGTCGTCGTCCGGGCCGCTGTGGTCATCGTCGTCGCCGCTATCGGGCCCGCAGGCCGCACAGCAGACCAGGGCCAGAATCAGCAGCAACGACAACAGCGATCTCAATGCAATGTGCTTGTTCATCTGCCACCCGCGTTGCGAGACCGGTTTGCGGATTATAGCAGCTCGAGTTGTCCGCCGTTGCAACGTTCCCGAGCTTTGCCGCGGCGTTGTTCGCAGCGCGTCAGCTCGGCCTGAATCTGCTCGATCAGCGGCGAGGGCTCGCCGGGCAGGCGCTTGCCGAACAGCATGCGCGAGCGGGCGTAGCTCAGATAGAGGTGGTGCTGGGCGCGGGTCATGGCCACGTAGAGCAGCCGGCGCTCCTCCTCGAGCTGGCGTTCGCCGTCGTCCTCGCGCACAAATGGCAGCACCCCGGCCTCGCAGCCGACGATGAACACCACGGGGAACTCCAGCCCCTTGGCCGCGTGCATGGTCATCAGCGAGACCGCTTGGGCCCGCGGGTCGTGCTCGTCCGCCGCGCTGCTCAAAACCGCGCGGTCGCAAAATGCGCGCAAATCAAGATCGCCCATTGCCCGGGCGCGCGAGATCAATCCGACCCACGGCTCGTCCGCCACACACTCTGCGGCCAAACTCTCGATCGCCTCGCATGCCGGGCGCTGCGCCGCCTGCGGATCGTGACATAACTTATCCAGCCGCTGGATCAACGGCGCGATTTCGGGCCGCTCGTAGAACGAGCCCTCGCCCGCAATTTGGAACGGCACGCCCAGGCGCGAGAGCGCCTGCTGCACCGGCTTGGACAGGGCCGAGAGTCGGTAAAGCACCGCGATGTCGGAAAATCCCAGTTCCTCGTCGGGCTGCTGTTCGCCCTCGAGGCGGCCGGAGTCGATGGAGAAAAAGCCCGTGCCCTGGATCAAGCGCTCGATGCTGTGGGCCACGAACTCGGCCTCGGCACGGTCCGTGGCGCAGGCCTGTCGCACCAGCAGCGTGCCGCCCGGCCCCTGCCCGCTGATGCGCGCGGCCAGCCGTCCGCGACCGGCCTCGATCACCTGGCCCGAGGCCTGGATGATGCGGCCGCTGGAGCGGTAGTTGCGCACCAATCCGACGGTTCGCGTTCCGGGGTAGCCTTGCTCGAAGCGCTCGATGAATCCTTGTTCCGCCCCGCGGAAGCCATAGATCGCCTGGTCCGGATCGCCGATCACGCACAGGTCCGCGCCCGGCGGCGCGAGCAGCTCCAGCAGCGCCTGTTGCGCCGGATTGACGTCTTGGTACTCGTCCACCGACATGCTCGTATAACGCTCGCGCAAAACGCATAGCGCCGCGTCATCTGCGCGCAGCAGCTCCACGCAACGTACGATCAGGTCGTCCAAGTCCAACTGCCGCCCCTGGCGCAGGGCCTCGTCGTAAGCCTGATAAGTTCGGCTCAGCTCTTGATCGGGCTCGGCCAGCCGCGCCTTACAAAGCGAGATCCGTTCGGCCAGCCGCCGCACCTCGGAGCGCTTGAGCCCCGGCTCGATCGAGGCGATCAACTCCAGACGCGCGTCGGGCCCCACGATTGAGAGTTCCGGGTCGCCCAGCTCACGCAAAATCGAGAGCCCCAGGGCGTGGAAGGTGCAGACCGTCAGCCGCGTCGCGTCGCGCGCGTCGAGCAGCGCATACAGCCGTTGGCGCATCTGGTCCGCCGCGCGGTTGGTAAAGGTCACGGCCAGCACGTTCTCGGGTTTTACAATTGCCTCGTTTACCAGCCGGGCGATGCGGCGCGTGAGGGTGCGCGTCTTGCCCGTGCCCGGGCCGGCCACGATCAGCAGCGGACCACGATCGATCAGCGCGGCCGCAAGCTGCTCGGGGTTGAGACCGTCCCGCTCCTGGCTCGGCTCGGCGTCCGCTGGCTCGGGATCGTCGCCAACAACGGCCGCGACTTTGACGCGCGGTCGCCTGGGACGCGGCTTGGCCTTGGACGCCGCTGCCTTGGGCGCGATATCAAACAGCGCCGATTGCTTGAGAATCCGTTGGCGCTCGTCCGGGCCGAAAAGCCGCACCGTTCCGTACTCGCCGTCGTAGCCCGCGTCGATGTGCACCTCGCCGCGCCGCGCGCGATCCACGCCCGCGGCCACCAGCGGCTGGTCAATGGAGCGCAGGCTTTCGATGGGCGCGCTACGCAGTACATCGAGCTCGGGGCCGAGCTTTTGGAGCACGTCGAAGTAGGCGCTACGCACGCCCTTGGTGTTCTCGCCGCGGTCCAGCGCGTCGCCGATCACCGAGCTAAGCGGGATCAAGCTTTCGTAGGGCAACGCCTGGTCGGGCCTGTCGCCAAGCTCGCGGTCGGCAAGCTGATCGATTCGATTGAGCACGCCCACGGTCACCGGCTTGCCGCACTCGGGGCACAGGCCGCCGCACTCGCGTGTCTGGGCGGGGTCGAGGCGCACGCCGCACTTGCGATGGCCGTCGTAATGGTACTTGCCCTGGTGCGGGTAGAACTCGATGGTGCCCAGGAACTGGTCCGGCCCGCTCTCGCGCCGCAGTGCGCGGATTATCGCATCGTAGCTAAGTTCGCAGTCGAAGAGGTTGGCCTCGCGGCCGAGCTTTTCCGGCGAGTGGCAGTCGGAGTTGGAGACCAACGTCAGGCCGTCCAGGGCACTGAGCCGCCAGTTCATCTCCGGGTCCGAGCTCAGGCCGGTCTCCACGGCGAAGATATGTTTGTACAGCTCGCCGTAACAATCCTCGAGGCACTCGAAGCCCGACTTGCTGCCCAGGGCCGAGAACCACGGGGTCCAGATATGCGCCGGGATCATCACCGCCCGCTCCGAACAATCGAGCACGATCTGCAACAGGTCGCGCTGGTCCAGGCCCAGGATCGGCCGACCGTCGGAGCGGATGTTGCCGATGCGATCGAGCTGCGCGCTGATCCGCGCCGCGTCCTCCAGGTCCGGGGCGAGAATCACGCTGTGAACCTTGCGCGTGCGGCCGTCGCGCTTGTAGATCGTCGAGATCTCGGAGCTGAGCATGAAGCGCACCTGGCTGCGACAGCTCGCGGGGATCTCGGATTCCAGCGGCGCGCGCAGTTCGCGTTTGAGCTTGTACAGGCCCGGCTCGGCCGGTTCCAGACTCTGCGCCAGCTCGGCGGACCACGCCGGATGGGTGAAGTCGCCGGTGCCCACCACGCCGATTCCCTTGAGCTGTGCCCAGAGCCAGAGGTTGGGCAAATCGCTACGCCCGCTGGTGGCCCGGCTGTACTTGGAGTGGATATGTAGGTCAGCTACAAATTTCATCGAATGCGAATCGATCGCCGGCGGACCCGCCGGTCAGCGGCGCGAGCATCAGTTGGAGCGCGGCGGCAGTACGCGACCGACCTCGTCAATGCGGCCCTTGACCAACGCGCCGTTCTCGAGCAGGTACTGCGTGGCCTGGTACTGCGTAAGCGAGAGCACGGCCGGGTCTTTACTGCGTCTGCTGGTGTAATGGCGAATGCAGCACAGCGAGCTGACGTCCAGGTCGCCATCCGCGTCGAGGTCCGTGATCTGCAAGCGGCAGTCGCGGTCCACCGTCGGGTGACGCGGGATCAGGCCCGAGGTGTCCATCGAGTTGATGCTGAGTAGTTCCTGAAACGCGCCGGACGCGTCGAGGCGCAGCACGCGGTCGCGGTAGTTCTGATAGCCGTCGGCGATCTCGCCCTGGGTCAGGTGCAGCTCGTAGACGCCGTCGCCATCGAGATCCACCGGCCGCAGCAGCAAGGTCATGGCCCGCACCAGTTCGCGTGTCGAGCCGTCGCGGGCGTTGTGCTCGATCAGCAGCCAATCGCCGCCGTCCAAATCAAGGCGCTTCTGATAGATCAGCGCAACCCGCGTCTGCGGCTGCGAGGCCGGGGACGGCGCGAAGATGAAGTGCGCGCGATACTTCTGGGTCTCGAGAAAACCGCGCGCGTCCAGGCCCACCGCATGGCCCGGGTCAAGGGCCTGAAGCAGCGCGGTCGCGGCCTCGCGGTCGTAGGGGAAGCGTGCGTAGTCGTACTGCAGCGGCTGGTACCACGGCGTGTTGAAGATCTGCGGCGGCTCCCAGGCCAGGGCTGGAACGGCGATCAGCAACATCAGCAGAACCGCGATCAGTCCGGCATTTCGGCGCATAACCAACTCCGTCATCCCACTAATAGATGCGATGGATGCTCTTGACCCGCGAGTCCTGGATCTTCCACGCGCCGTCCTGGCGCACCAGGGTGTAGACCAGCTCCACCTGGTTGTCGTTGAACGGCTCGTCACCCGCGACCTTGCGCGTGGACTGCTTGACGCTGACCTCGGCGCGGTCGGCGTCGGCCTTGAGCACCACGACCTCGTCCAGGGTGTAGCTCAGATCGTAATCCTCGAACAGCTCGGCCGCGCGATCGCGGGTCGTATCGCGCTGCACGTTGTCGCTGGACAGGTCGCCCATGTAGTCCTCGATGTTCTCCTGCCCGGCATGCTGCGCGTTCTGCTCGAGAAACAGCACGATCTGGGACTGCACTCCCTCGTCCACGCCGCAGCCAAAGAGCAGCAGCGCCGCGGCCAGTACGGCGGTCAATGCCAACGTCGTTCTCATCGCGCCCCCTCGATCTCGTGGGTCCAGAAACCCGCGGTCAGTATTCAAAATCATTTTGTACCATGAAGTCCTTGAGCTTGGACATCAGCTTCTTCTCGATCTGGCGCACGCGCTCGCGGCTGATGTCGTATTCGTCGCCGATCTCCTGCAGGGTCATCGGGTCCTCGGCGAGCATCCGATTGCGATAGATGAAGCTCTCCTTCTCATTCAGGGTCAGGCTGAACTCCTCGAGCAGATCGCTGACGCGCTGGGCCTGGTCGGCTTTTTCGACCAGCTCGTCGGGCTGCTGCGTTCTGGCGGGAATCAGGTCCATCGCCGTGCCGCTGCCGTCCCGGGACAGCGGAGCGTCGAGCGACATCTCGGGCCGCTCCATGCGCTTCTCCATCTCGACCACCTCGCGGGTGGGCACGTCGAGCTGCTTGGCGATCAGCTGCGCGCTGGGCTCGATGCCCATCGCCGAGAGCCGCTCCTTCTCTTTCTGCAGATTGTAGAACAGCTTGCGCTGGGCCTGGGTCGTACCGGCCTTGACCATCCGCCAGTTGTTGAGGATGTAGCGCAGGATGTAGGCCTTGATCCACCACGCGGCGTAGCTCGAGAGCTTGGTGCCGCGGTAGGGATCGTACTTGGACACCGCCTGCATCAGGCCGATGTTCCCCTCCTGAATCAGGTCGAGCACGTTGACGAACGCCCGGCGGAAGTCCATGGCGATTTTTACTACTAACCGTAAATTGCTCACCACCAATCGGTAGGCGGCCTCGGCGTCGTTCTTTTCAAACAGCCGCACGGCCAGATCTTTCTCCTGCTCGCGCGTGAGCAGCGGAAAACGCCGGACCTCGGCCAAGTAGCGCTGCAGCGGGGTCAGCGAGACCAGGCCGACCTGCTCGCCCTTTTTGTCTATCGTCGGAAACGGCTCGGCCGGTTTGCCGCCGTGGTCGGACGAATCCGTAGGAGGTATTACCTCCACGTCATCGCTGGTATTTTCCTGCGTTGCTTTCTGCTTTTCGTCCGACATCTCTTTCGCTTTTTCCACTAATTACAGCATGAAAAGACTAATCACTTTGCTCGGTCGGTTCAAGCCAATACAGCGGGTGCTCCACGCGCAGGCCCGGGATCTTCAGCGCCATGTCGCGCAGCTGCAACAGGCATCCGCCGCAGGCCGCGGCCACGGATTGCGCTCCGCTGCGGCGCACACCATCGAGCTTGCGCTCGAGTATCGCACGGCTGAGCTGCGGGCAGTGCAGGCTGAACGCACCTCCCGATCCGCAGCACAACTGCGCTCCGGGCATCTCGACGAAATTTTCGCCCAGGGCGCTGCGCAGCAACCGCCGCGGCTGATCGCGCACCTGCATCTCCAGCCGCAGATGACATGAGTCGTGGTAGGTCACCTTGCCGCCGCCCTCAGGCTCGATACGCCTAATCAGCCCCGGCCGCGCCTCACGGTCGACCAGATCGAGCACGTCGATCACCTTGGAGGCCAGCTTCTCGGCCCGCTCGCGCTGCGGGTCGTCATGCTCGAAAAGCTCGGGCAGCCCGTGTTTGAGCATCGCGCCGCACGAACCGCAGTTGGTGACGATCCAGTCCGGATCGTCGCGCAGCAGTGCGTCGATATTACGCCGCGCCATGCGTTGTGCGGCAGGAGCGTCCCCCGCACCGTGGGCCGCCAAGCCGCAGCAGCACTGGTCGGTCGGCACGCTCACATCGTATCCCAGGGCCGCGACCATCCGCGCCGTGGCGTGGCTGACCTCGGGCTCGACGTAGTTGTGAACGCAGCCACAAAACAGCACGGCCTTGCCCCGTCGTTCGCCCCGGGCCCGCGGCTGGCTGGGCTGCTCGATAAAAAACTCGCCGCTGACCCGCGGCAGGGCCCTGCCCTCCATTGCTGCGGGCCGTGACAGGCGATAGAAAATCCCGCTGCCCTCGTCCGGTCCGCTGCCGGTCAACGCGGCCAGGCGCGTTGCAATGCGCAGCGCCGGACCAAGCAGCGCGGGCCGCGGCAGCACCTGCTCGTAGGCCAAACGCCACAGCGATCCCAGGCCCTCGCGTCCGCGAAGCAGTTCGCGTGCAGCTCGTATCGCGAGCTGCGGTTCGACCCCCGCGTTGCAGACCTCTGCGCAGCGTCCGCACAGCAGGCAGGCCTCGAGGCGCTCCACGACCTGCCGCGGATCGAGCCGTTCACCGTCCTGTAGCGCGCGCAGCAGCGAAAGCTTGCCCCGCGCGGACAGCGGCTCGCTTAGCGCTTCGCCGAAAACCGGACAGACCGAGCGGCACTTGCCGCAGCGCACGCAACGCTGGGCCTGCTCGTCGATGATGGAGTTCAGCCTTTCACGGTCCATCTGCGTTCAGCGCGGGGGCAGCCCTTTCCCGGGATTGAGGATTCCGGCCGGGTCGAATGCGGCCTTGATCCGGCGCTGCAACTCGATCTGCGTCGGGTCGATCTCGAGCCGCAACGCCTCGCGTTTGGCCAGGCCCACGCCGTGCTCGCCCGAGAGCGTGCCCCCCAGTTCGAGGGTAATACGGAATACCTGCTGCACGGTTTGTTCGGCCCGGGCGCGCTCGTCTTGGTCGTCGGGATCGAACAACACGTTGACGTGGATGTTGCCGTCCCCGGCGTGGCCGTAGTTGACGTTGAGCACGCGGTTTTGGGCGGCCGCGTCCGCCACGCGGCGCAGCAGCTCGGGAATGCGCGAGATCGGCACGGTCACGTCCTCGGCGAACTTGCGCGATTTGATCTTGTAGATCGCCGGGCTGATCGAGCGCCGTGCCTTCCACAGCCGCTCGGACTGGGCCTGGTCGCGCGCCACCTCGACCTGCAACGCGCCGCGCTCTTGCATCAGCCGTTCGATTTGTTCGATCTCGCGTTGCACCTGCTGCGTCTCGCCGTCGCAATCGATCAGCAGCAGCGCCTCGCAGCCCGGCGCAAGTTCGGCCTGCACGACCTCGAGGCTGGCGCGATCCATCAGTTCCAGCGCCGCGGGCAATACGCGTCCCTGCATCAGCGCCACCACCGCCTCGCCCGCCTGCTCCATACCGGCGAAAGACGCGCTGAGCGTGAGCACCGACTCCGGCGCGGGCGCCAGCCGCAGGATCAGCCGCGTGATTACGGCCAGGGTTCCCTCGGAGCCGACCAGCAGCCGCGTCAGGTCGTAGCCCATCACACCCTTGCGTGTGCGCACGCCGGTGCGGATCAGCTCGCCCGAGCTCAGAACCGCGTGCAACCCCAGCACGTAATCGCGGGTCACGCCGTACTTCACCGCGCGCAATCCGCCGGCGTTGGTCGAGGCGTTGCCGCCCACGGTCGAGGTGTCGGCCGAGGCCGGGTCGGGCGGATAGAACAGCCCGTGCGCGCGGGCCTCGGCCTTGAGCGCGTCGCAAACCACGCCGGGCTCGACCTCCGCGTAGCCGTCGCGCGCGTTGATCTCGACGATGCGGTTCATCCGCTCCAGGCTAAGCACCACCGCTCCGGGGAACTCGGGAATCGCACCGCCGATGGTCCCGGTGGCCGCGCCGCGCGGCACTACCGGCAATCCGCGTTGCGAGCAATAACGCAGCACGTCGCACACCTGCTGCTCCTCGCGCGGGAAGAGCACCAGCGCCGGGGCCGCGCCCTCGACCTTGGCGTCGGCGGCGAACGGCACTAGATCCTCGCGCGCGCTCAACGCGTTGTCGCGACCCACGATTTGCACCAGATCGAGCAGCGAGCCGCGGGTCGGCGCACTCATCCGATCCCCCGGCAGAAATCAAGCAGCAACTGCGACACCTGCTTGTAGGCCTCAAGCGGCAGCATGTGGCCCGAATCCTCGATCAGCTCGAAGCGCGCGCCCGGGATCTGTTCGGCCAGCCACTGCACGTGTTTGGCCGGGGTCAACAGGTCGTGCTGCGCGCCGATCGCCAGACACGGCGCGTCGATCTGCGCCACGCGTTCGCGCACGTCAAAGGCGTTGCAGGCGCGAAAGTCGTTAATCAGCACCTCAACGCCCACAGCGCGCATCACCTGTTGTGACTGGTCGATGATCTGCGGCGTTGCCGTGGGGCCAAAGGCGAAGCGTTCGAAGAGCATGAAGAACTGCTCGGGCTCCTCGCGCAGGGTAAGCAGAATCTGGTCGGCTACCTTGAGACGCGCCGAGGTCGCCACCAGCGCCAGCCCGGCCACGCGCTCCGGATGCTCCAATGCCGCGAGCTGGCTGATGGCCCCGCCCATGCTGTGGCCCAGCCAGATTGCGCGCGCGATCTCCAATTGGTCGCACAGCGCGATCACCTGCGCCAGGTAGCCGCGCACCGTGTCGCACGATTCGCCGTCGCTCGCTCCGTGTCCGGGCAAATCCAGTGCCAACAGCGGCCAGTGCGAACCGGCCAGCCGCTGCACGGCCTGCCAGGCGCTTTTATCTCCGCCCGCACCGTGGATCGCCACTATCGGCGGTCGGCCATCGAGCTGCGCTTCGCCGATCTTGTAGGCCACGCTCATCGCTTCTCCTCGCGCTGCGTTTGCGCAGGCATTATAACCGGCCGGGGCTATACCGCGACTGCGCAAGGCGATATAGAATGCTTGCCTGGATTATCGACCGGGAGAGAACATGTTCAATCGCAACAGATTACTCGTACTGATTCTTCTTGCCACGCTGTGCCTGGCGCTCAGCGCCCAGGCCGCGGATCTTCGCGAGGCGCGCGACATCAGCTACTTCCAGGGCGATCAGCAGGACTGGGAATACCACCTGCTCGACGTGTTCTCGCCGCTGGGACCGGGGCCCTACCCGGTGCTGATTTTCGTGCACGGCGGGGCCTGGCGCATCGGCGACAAGGATAACCCGCCCCACACCGCGCTGGCCCGCAACTTTGCCCAACTTGGTTTTGTCTGCGTCTCGATCAACTACCGCCTGACACCGCGGGTGGCCTTCCCCGAACACGCGCGCGATGTGGCTCAGGCCGTGGCCTGGACCGTGAACAACGTCGCCTCCTACGGCGGCGATCCGCAGAAGATCGTGATCAGCGGGCATTCGGCCGGTGCGCATCTGGCCACGATCGTGGCCCTTGATCCGCAATACCTGGCGCAGGTCGGTCTGACCCCGCAGGTGTTCAGCGGCGCAATTGGATTCTCAGGCCCCTACGATATCGCCAATTCGATAAGCAACGCGAAATCCGGCAACATGACCCGCCGTAAGCTCGAAGGGGTGTTCGGCGACGATCCCGCTATGTGGGATGAGTACTCACCGATCCATCACGCGTCGCCGCACTTCCCACCGACGTTGATCGTGGTCGGCGAGCGCGACCGCCTGACTACCGAGGAGGTCAGCCGCCGCTTTTGCGATGCGCTCAACGCCAAACGCGAGGACCCCACGCCTCCGGCCGAACTGGCGATCGTGCCGCGCAAAGGGCACATAGGCCTGCTTTTCAAGCTTGGTTACGAAAACGACTCAACCGCCGAGCGCGTTAAGGCTTTCATCCACCGGGTCACCGGAACGGCCAAGTAACAGGGAGAGATAAAGATCGTTAAAACGATCTTTGTGTGTAGGGCTCGCGGGGCATTGGAACGAAATTTCTTAATATCGTTCTGCATGCCGCCTCTAACATTATCCGCGACCCTCAACAGTCAGTAGGTCAGCCGTTCCGGGTTCTCCACGCATTTTT